>CALDEW010000387.1 GCA_937942355.1 uncultured Pirellulaceae bacterium
CATCGTTTCCTAGTTGCGTTATTGGTTGCCATCCCGGTTGGTCTGGCAAATGCTGCGGACTACCCTTACACCAACGTTGGCCCACAGAGTGCCGCGCTGAGCATCGACACCTCCAATCCAACGCCCTTCAACAACAACTTGCTAGGGCTGAACACGAACTTCCCTGAAAACCTGTACGGGCTCGATGGCTACAACGACGCCGATGGGCAAACGCTGATCACGACTTGGGCGCCGCCGACGTTGAGGTTTCCACACGGGGTCTGGGCCAACTACTACGATTGGGAAGTCGACGGTCGCCGGATCTACGATGACTACGATACGATTTACCGTGCCGCGGTAGAGAACGTTCCGCAGCTGCGTTATGGATACCCGGGGTTCAAAGCCCTCCATGACAATTTGGGTTTCGATGTTCTGCATACTTGGAACATCAACTATGACAGTCCCGGCAAGGGCCTCAACAGGCTGCTTGACCGGAGGGCAGATGGTTTTGCGGTCAATCGGATCGAACTGGGCAATGAAACGTTTTGGCGCAACCAACGAAGCAATGCTGTGGCAACTCCTGAGCTTTACGTCAGTGTCGCCCAAGCTCATTCGAACGTTTTAAAGATTTTCGATCCGACGATCCAACTTTCGGTGCCAGTTTCTTGGCGGACGACCGGCCATCATGTGCCTTGGAATGCTGCATTGGCGGCCGATCAAAGCTACTACGACGCGGTGTCTCTGCACCGATATATTCGTCCAGGAGTGCCGACAGTCGCTGGTTTGCAGGAAGTACTCGATGCGCGATCCTTGATGATCTCAACCGCCGAAGCCACTCGGGCTCAATTCCCCAACAAGCCGATCTGGCTGTCTGAGTGGAGCGTTGACGCTGGGGAGAACGCAATCTCTGTGTTGGGAATGTCGGATACCTATTTGGGTATCATTGATCGCCCCGATCTATTTGGTTCGGCCGAGTATTTTCAGATCCATAATCACGATCCGATGATCATCTATGAGAAGAACGGCAATCCTGAATATGTGAAGACAACACGCGGAGCCGCCTACGATATTTTGCGTAACGTATTCTTAGATAGCGATCTGGTTTCTTCGACAACGACCTCCAGTCAGATCACGTCGGGAGTGGACGCGGCTACCGCGCAAGCCGTGCTTAAAAATGGGCAGGTCGTTGTCTATGTGATCAACAAGTCGCCGGTCAGTGTACCTTTAAGTCTTAACATTGACGGCAGTTCGTACATCGGGGCTTATGTACATGAGGCGTTACAGTTCAATGACGTCGATGATTTCCCAACGTTTAATCTTGCGGACACCGCGCTGACGTCTGTCACTTCGACGCCGGGGGCAATTATGCTTCCGCCGCTGTCCATCAGCGTCCTTTCGGGATTCGATTCTGTTTCGCCACCGTCCTATGACGCACTGATTGCAGGCTGGGACACATGGGCCAACGGTGCTACTCCTGATGCATCGGTCGTTGCGGCAGGCGTCACGGGTTCGGCCGCCACGACCTCCGAAGGTGCCGGTTGGCATGTCGTTGATGGTCGAGGCGCAAGCGCTGACGGTGACTGGGGAACCTTTGCCGGACCACCCGCCGCAAGCACCGTCGGCGGAGACGGAGTTCAAAACGAAAACCTTGAGCTATCCAACGCGACGACCGGTGGTACGATCACATTTACCATCACCAATAACGGCGCGAGCGACATCGACTTGGACGGATTCCACTTCGACGCTTACGCATTCCGTCCCAAAGCGGCCCGAGCGTACGAATTAAGCGTGGCGTCAGGCGATGTTACCAATGGCATCATTTACACTTCAAGCGACGACGAAATTACGTCCGTTGGTGGTTCATGGGACAACAATGCTCATGACGACATCACCCATTCCTTGGCCGAACTGTCCGACCGCACCTTGGAGTCAGGCGAAACAGTCAGCTTTTTACTATCGTTCTCCGGCGGCGATGGAGACGGATCGGGTGGCCATGACCTATGGGTTGATAATGTTGCCGTGACAGGCTCTTTTGCGCAGGCTCCGTTTCTGCTTGGCGATGTTAATCGGGACGGTGTCGTGAACTTTTTAGACATCTCACCCTTCATCGCGCTTCTGACTAACGGAACGTTTCAGGAAGAAGCGGATTGTGATGAGAATGGAGCCGTTAACTTCCTCGATATCGCTCCGTTTATCGGAATCTTAAGCGGACAGTAAAATCGGAAATCTGATCAGATCGAGAACAAAAACAGGCATGCCAAAAACCAATCGCTTGCGCGCGTTAACGCTGCTTTGCGTATTTCTACTGTTCACCGGACTTGCTCACGCCGAAGACCCAATCGTGCCTCCAAATGGGGGGCGTGATTTGCTGGCGTTCAATAAAGACGCCGACATCGAGTTTATCCACTCGAACGTTTCGGCAACGTCGAAGTGGGTCGCCATGGAAGACATGCCCTTTTCGTCGGCGTACGCGATCGACTCGGATACTCGATTTAGCGCACCGACCAACATGCAAGTGGTCGTTCCGCTGGCCAGTGCGATCAAAAAAGGTGACGTCGTATTGCTATCGTTTTGGATACGACGTCCCAACGCCGGCGGTCAACCCAACAACGTCTATCTGAACGTTCAATCGGGAAATGACGCGCCCCTGTATCAGTACCAACTGGGAGCCTATCGAGCTTGGAAGCAACACGTTCGATCGTTCGTTGCTCCTTCCGATTGCAATCCTGCCCACGGAAAAATGAGCATCCTGCTGGGCGAAGCGGGGCGCAAAGCCGAGATCGCAGAACTTCATCTGATCAACTACGGCCCGGACTACGATATTGCGTCGCTGCCGCGATCCACCGTCAACTACAAAGGGCGTAAACCTGACGCCCAGTGGCGCAAAGACGCCTTGGCTCGCATCGAGAAGATTCGCAAAGCCGACATGACCATCGAAGTCGTCGATGCCGATGGTAAACCGGTCTCTGCCGCCAAAGTGAAAATCCAAATGCAGCATCATGCCTTCGGTTTCGGCAACGTAGTCAACGCGTACTTGCTGGGCGCGGACCAAAGTAAGTTCCCTTACACGAAAGTGCGTAACGGCAAAAAGATCGTTTCAACCTGGGAAGAAGCAAAGCAATACCGCCAGACCATCAAAGACAACTTTAACTGGGTAACCTTTGAGAGCGAACTGCGTCCGCACATTTGGAAGAAACAAATGGGAAGCTCGCCCGACGGCAAAGAGCTGCGCAAAGTTTTAGCCGAAGGTGCCGTTCCCTTTTTACAAATCAATCAAATCGGAATCCGCGGGCATTACCTTTCATGGGGCGCGATGGACTTCAACGATATGGAGAAACAATTCGTCGGCGATCCGGACGCTCATCGTAAGTGGCT
>CALDEW010000388.1 GCA_937942355.1 uncultured Pirellulaceae bacterium
ACGCGGCGAAACGTCGACCTCCACTTCCACCGGCATGGCTTTGATGCCCAAAAGTGAAAACGTTTTAAGTTTCGCCAACATGCCTCCGCCACGTTGGGCAGGAGCGGATTGAGAAGCCGAAGAAGGGGAGACATCCATCGCTACACTCGATCAAAAAGAGAAATGTGATATTTTTGATTGTAGCAACTTGTGTTTGCTTTTGCACGCGCGATAAGAATTACACGCAGTTTCAGGACCGTCAGAAAGTGGCGTGGAGTGAAAATTTGTACATTATGTTCAGTTTTCCATTCGCTCAGCCGCGCAAGCCGGTCCAATTCAGCAGATATTTCGTGGGAAGAAGCCTGTTTTTAAATGCGATCAGTAATGTAGGCCGGACCGAGCCAGCTGTTACAACGCAGGAAGAAGCCGAAATTTTATAAGTAAAATTTGTCTCAGATCTTTACATTGTCTAGAAACTGGCTGGCGTTGTTCCGGCTTTGCGGATGGTTAGGTGTAGATGTTTGGGAGAAGGAAAGTTTTACCCAGTGGCAGCCGTAACGGCGCCTACGGCTTGGTACGGCCTACTCTCTTGGTACGCCAAACCTTTTTACTTCCCTTCAGCGACTTCGATTGCCAGCAGTTTTCTCAACCCTCGTTGAACGTGTTTAAACTTCAACGGCATTTTGAAAGCCATTTGTTTTTCGCCGATCCATTCTGGCTTCACGTACTTTTCCAGTTGATCAACGATGATCAGCAGCGCGGGAACGTCCTTTGTGTTCTCGGCGATCACAAAATCGCGGTACGCTTTCAATCCGCTGCGGCCAAGACCGACGGTTCCAAAAACCACACAATCAACAGGTGGAGTTTCCTCTGGCTCATAGTCTTCAAACCGTTCCAAGCCGCGATCAGGATCAGCCGTGATCAAAACACGGTAGCCGAGGTCTTTGAGTTTGGATCTCAGTGTGTCCTGTAGTTTGAGATTGGATTCGATGAGGAGGATCGTTTTGTCTTCACCTTCATCTTTGACCTCGATGCTTTTCGCGTAGGCCTCGGCGTCTTGATCGGTCAGTTTCGCATCGTACTTCGCGGTGTCGCCAGCGATCAACTGTGCCATCACCAATTCGGCTTCGCGGTGCGCCTCTTTCGCCGTTTGCACACGATTTTCGAGTTTGAGGTCCATCAGCCGGTTGACAAAAACAACCAATCGATGAGGCAATTCTGGATCGTGGTTGGTGATGGGAACCACGTTCAAATAACGCTGAGCCGCGATCCGCCTCATACGTTCGGTCGTCTCCTCCAGCGCCGGTTCACCGCTGACCATGTGATACAGCATACAGCCGAGGAAAAAGATATCACTGCGTGGGTCGTCTTTTTTGGCGCCGGTAACTCTCTCAAGCCCTACATAGTCGATACTGCGACCCGAACCACCGACATTTTCTTGATCGCTACCACTGACGGTGGCCAATCCGAAGTCAACAATTTTGGCTTGTCCTGTGGCTGACAGCAAAACGTTTGACAGTTTCATATCGCGATGGCCAATGCCCAAGTCGGCCGCGTAAGCCATACCCGCGGCAAGGTCGCTGATGATTTTCAGACTGCGAATAGGGGAGAGTTTTTTATGGGCGCGGACATAGTCACGTAGGTTCTGGCCTTCGACGAAATCCATCACCATGTACAGTCGACCACGTTCGGTTTCGGCTTCTTGAATCGGTACGATGTTGGGGTGCCGCAGTTTCATCACCATCGTCGCTTCGCGCAAGAACTGATCGCGCATGCTTTCATCTTCGCTGTAGCGGCTGCGAAGGACCTTGGTCGCTTTGACATCTCCGGTTTTGATGTGAACGCTGCGGTACACACGCGCGAACGTTCCCGCTCCGATCAAATAAAGAACTTTCCAATTCCCGTAAAAGTAACCGGTGACATGGCCTTCGAGCACCCGTTGCAACTGCCAGTTGGTCAGATGTTCGTGCCGCAGCAAGCTGTCTTTGAATGTCTCAAGATCGGCTTCTCCATCGACCGAACATTCGCCTATGATTTTTCTGAGTTCATCAAGCTCCATCAAACGACATTCATAAATGCGATGGGCCAGTTGGTCAGCTGTTTGTGCGCTCATTGGGGAGTTCTTAGTCGTATCAATGGAGGAAAAGTTAGCAGGCGCTTGAGGCAGCCAACCGCATGTGCGGCAAATAGGAAGGATGGTTGATCAAGTATCGTATTCTAAGGGCTCTCAACAAACAACTTTTGAAATCTTAGCGAAACACAGATTAACAAACGTTTTGCACAACTTGTGGCCCGCTGCAATGGATTTTACACAAGGTTGCAGCCGCGTTCGGTTGCGACGATGCCGCTTCGCAGGCAGTGCTGGACTCGTGGTCTTGTCCACTACTTTAAGGTTATGCCATAGCGCTGCTCTAAGAGAAAAATAGCTCTCGGATATTTCCCAAGCGCCAACATGCGCCGCGATTATTAAAAGTGAATGAGGGGAGAGCCCCGTTAGATCAAAGATCGTAGCTGTGACGGTTATAGAGGAGGATCTTGTTG
>CALDEW010000389.1 GCA_937942355.1 uncultured Pirellulaceae bacterium
TGCGTCTCCTTTGTCCGTTTTTAAAAGCAGTTTTCGTTGTATGAAGCGCAATGTTTCGTTTCACGGTCTGTTTACATTGTCCGTTGGAGGACTCTGTTTGACAGACTAATTTACTTTTCTGATTGGGAGATCATGAATCAACACACTCGAACGCGGTATTCTGCGCTGGATCCAGGGATTTTCAACTTCAATATTCCTTCTAAGCGCTACCACACCGGTCCTAATGGCTCAAACATTAACGGTTACTGATGGCGAAGTACTAGACGTTGGAAGCACCACCGTCGAGATGCTGACGGTTGAAACTGGGGGGACGCTGAATGTAGATCCCTCGGCCAGCTTCAGCCTTACCGGTAGCGAGGCTACGACAATAGACAACTCAGGGGTCATCAACACAAACACGGGATCCGATTTGCAGTTCGCTCGTGGCGTTTCAAACTCAGGAGCGATCAATATTGATTCCGGCGTATCCGCTGCCGCGACCGACATTGTGGTCACGGACGATACCACGCTCACCGGGGGAGGAACGATTTCACTGTCTGGTGCCAATCCGGGAATCACCGGCAACCTCGCGGGACTCGATCTAACCGTTGATGGTCAAACGATCCAAGGCCAGGGAGCGCTTGGACGCAACGTGATTGATATCATCAACAATGGCGTCATCGTTGCGAACGTTAGTGGCGAAACACTAACAATTGATACCGCCGCAGGCGGTTTGATGAACGCAGGGGACATTGAGGCGACCAATAGTGGGACGCTCGCCATTGCTGGCACCATCGTCAACAACGCAGGCGGCAGCATTACCGCCCAAGCAGACTCTACCGTTCTGCTCGACAACGCCACCTCCATCAATGGAGGGGCGGTTTCCTCAGTTGGTACTGGTGAAGTGCGCACAGATGTGTCATCGACTGTTTCCTTGAATGATGTCGCCAACTCTGGTTCATTAGTTGTGGCAAACAATTCGGATCTGGAAATTGAAGGCACAATCACCAACTCAGGTTCGATCACCTTCGACAGCACGACCATCGACGCTAATGAGATCGGAGGGTCAATCGTTATTGATCCTACTGGAGGGGTCGGGGTCGACCTTGTCAACAATGGAACGCTATCGGCCAGCAATGGTGGAACGTTGGATTCGGTTCATAATCTGGTCAGTAACGGAACTATCACCGTAGATGATGGAACTATTTTGGCCAACGCGCTCGGAATCGGAGTGGGTGGTGTCGTTGAAGGTGATGGGGTTATCGATGTCGATACTGGTGACATTATGGTTTCTGGATTGTTGACCCCAGGAGATAGTTTAACTGCGGGTTCGTTAGAGCTGCAGGATGGACTCGTTCTGGACTCCGCAGCAACGGTTGACTTTGGCTTGTTTGACCTGGCTCAGTTCGACACTATTTTAATTGCTGGCGAAGCCGCTCTCGATGGCACTCTGGACGTTTCACTGCTTGACGGTTTCGTAGCAAGCGCGACAGATGTTTTTGATATCCTGTTGGTGGATGATTTGACCGGAGGGTTTGCCAACGTGGCCAACGGAGGAACGCTCTTCACTTCCGATGGTGGCGGGTCGTTCACAGTTTCACTGACTGCAAATTCGGTTCAGTTGAGTAACTTCGAGGCTACTGTGATTCCCGAACCAGGAACGCTTACTTTTACGTTGGCTTTGGTTGGAGGGATTTTCATTCGGCGCCGACGAAAGTGCTAAGCTTTCTCTTGTCACCGAGTTGAAGTTAAATTGGAAAGGCTGCCGTTACTGGCAGCCTTTTTTTGTTGATTCGGAGGTCGGAACAGGGCGAGCTCTATCAAACTAACTCTTCAAATTTGAGTTCTTGCTTCCTTTGAACCTGGTGCGAAACTAAGACAAACTGGACTTGAAGAACTCGACAGTGGTCTGCCAAGTGGACGCTGATAGTTTCTCGTCGTAGGTGCCTAGGGGATTGTCTTCGTTGGTGAACGCGTGGCCGGTGCCTGGGTGAACAGTCATTGTTACTTCTTTGCCCATCTCCTTAAGTTGCTGCTCAAGATCCTTCACAGCCGCTGGCGGAAAGAAATCATCCTTTTCGGCGAAGTGCCCAACGACCTTAGCCGTCAAACCGCTCCAATCTGGGGCGCCATCCCCCAACGGGGCGCCGTAAAAGGGCGCGACACAGCCGACGCGATCGCCTTCGTTGGCCGCGATGACCAGCGATAACATGCCTCCCATGCAATATCCAACTACCCCAACAGCGTTTGAGGTCACGCAGTCCAATTCTAATAGCGCAGTGATCGCACCGCTCATGTCGGTCGCGGCGCGTTGCTGATCCAGTGATGTCATCAAATGGCTGGCCTTGTCCATTTCGTCGTGCTGGGCAAGTTCACCTCGGTACAGGTCCGGAGCAAGCGCTACAAAACCTGCTTCTGCCAAAGAATCGCAAACGCGCTTAATTTGCGGTACCAATCCCCACCACTCCTGAATCACCATCACGCCGGGACCGGATCCAGATGTTGGCACCCCAAGATAACCCCGCGCTTGATCACCACCGGCAGAAAATTCAATCATCTCGCCCATTACTTGTTACCCTCTTGGTTCTGTGTTTACGGTTTCTCTTGTCTCGCGCGAAGATTGACGCTGACTCTCTTTCGACTTGCGCTGGAGAATTTTAGCCGATTCTCATTCGGCGAACCACACTCACCAGTCCGAGGGCAGTCACAAGTAACCAAGTGCTTGGTTCGGGTACTGCGGTGGCATCGTTGATTGTGACTTTCGCAGTGATAAACTCGTCGGTGTCTCTGTTGAGATTGTTGACCTCGTCTCCAAAATCATCAAAGCTGACGGTAAGAACTCCGTCGGCCAGAAATGTATCCAGTTGGCTCTCGGTCAGTTGAGCCACCGCGCTGGCGTTGGCAGGTTGGGTGCTTTGGTTTACGCCGTACTCCAGCCCGCGATCGTTGTCGGCGACGTTCCCGACAAAGCTGTCATTTGTGGTGTCGTTGTCCCATAAACGCCCGAGGAGAACGCCCTCGATTGAGATGTCGATATATTCGGCCGCGCTGGAGAAGTCGCCAAAAGTTGTCAGTTCCAAAAAACCGTCGCCCGCCGCGTCGGTTCCCAATCCCGTCAACTGAATCGAAAAACTTGTGGGCGGACTGCTGTTGTCACCGGGTCCGCCGGAGTTGTTCGCGAAACCCGTTACGGTTGCACTGTCACAAATAATGTCCGCTCTGATCGACTGAGAAATGAAGGGCAACAGTCCGATCAAACAGACCAGCCGTACCGTGACGATGTCGATCCTCAGCCAAGAAATCCGTTTCATGCCATTCCCAATTCATTTGTTGATGGGCCCGATGGTGTGTCCCTCCACGCCAAGGGCGAGTCAAATTCTCAAAGATGAACTCTGAATTTACGAAATCGGGCGACAAACAAAAATAGCAATCTGAGGAGAAGGATGGCGATTGTGGCGAACAAGTGCTTTGATTAAATACTATAATAAATGGCTGATGGAGCATTCCGCTTACGGAGTACAGGGTAGCTGGAAGCTCCAATTCACACAGTGCACTGTTAATAAATGGAAAATCGACTTTGGATTCCTCGGCTCCAACATCAGAATCGCAATTGGGAAACGCGAGATTGAAGGACGTCAACCAGACGGTTTTGACGGCTTATTCAGAAAAGTTTCAGGAACTGACGCGATGGGATACGTGCTTGGAGTGTATCATCGGTTGTGGAACTGGCGGAGCGATCTATTTGCTGTTAGCGATATTGGTCGTTTTCTGGATTAGGTCGATGGCGGTGGCGATTTTCTTGGCGTGGCCGTTCCTAATTGTTTTTGGCTTCGTTGCCGGTGCGATTTTTGGAATACTTGCATCTCTAATCGTATTGCCCATCAATGCTTCGCTTGGCTGGCCGCTTAAGTCGCTCTGGTTCAGTTTTGTCGTGGGCGGTTTGTCTGGATTCATTCCATTTTTTTTGCTGCTGTTCGCATCGCAAGGCATGCGGAACGTTGAATGGATGTTTCTGGCAGCGATCGGTCCTTTTCCGCTGATGGTGTTAGGGCACCTGTGGGCTTATTGGCTGACGGAAAAAGCAGTTAACGATCACAACGAACGGTTTGGCGTCGTAAAGTACGAAATCTCTCAAACGAGTATCCGATCTTCTCGATTCGGCATCATGCACATCATGATCCTTACGGCTTGGGCCGCACTTGGTTTCTTACTGCTGAGTTGTTTTCTACCAGAATTTCGATTACTGCTGGCAAGGATCTATCTTCCTTTACAATTTTGTGCGGGATTGGTTGCAATTTGTGTCATCAGTTTAGTTTCTTACGCTCGTCGGTACAGAAAACGTACCGTTTCGGCTTCTGATCATTGACCTATTTGGCAAACCGTTACAATGGATACAGGGGCACATTGAAAGGACAACACTATGTTGAAGAAACAATTCTTAGGGCAACAGGCTCTCCGTCGCATCCGTGGTTGGCTGACATTTCTTGCGACGCTGTTTGCGATTCTGGCGATTTCCCAGACTGGGTACGCTCAAACCGTGAATGATTCAAAAGAGCCGAATCCGTCGCCGATTCAGGTTCAGTCGGACACGACCAACAGCGGTTTCGCCGGAGGAATTACCTCCAATGATTTCGTCCCGCTGATGGATTTGATTCAGTCGGTGATCAAGTCGGATTCTTGGCAAGACAACGGCGGCGAGGGGACTATTATCGACTACCCCGCAGGTGTGTACGTCGATGCGGCATCGGCAACCGCACCTGTCAGCGACAACCTCCAGCCGACCAATCTTGGACACCCAAGACCGACGGCGGTTTCAGACATAAACAATTCTTCGAAGCTGCGGACGATTTCGTTAAACCGAATCGAAGACGCGATCTCAGAAGCGGTCGCCACCAATCGCCCCTTAACCGAAGACCTGAAAAATCTGGCGGGAATTTATCGAATTGATTACGTGTTCATCGACGCGGAAAACGATGACGTTTTGATTGCGGGTCCCGCGGGCCGTTGGCGGACGAATACGTTGGGGCTTGTCGTGAACGCAGAAACCGAGCTGCCAACGCTGCGGTTGGACGATCTGATCGTTTGTCTTATGAACGCATTCACCAACGATGGAAAATTTGGGTGCACAATTATCCCTAAACCAGCGGCGATGAAGTCAGCGCAGAAGTTTCTTGCCACGTCAACGAAAATGACGACGGGGCGTAAGTGGCGTGAGTCGCTGCGGGCCGCTGTCGGGAAACAAGATGTTGTCGTCCATGGCGTTGCTCCCGATTCGGGAGTCGCCGAAACGATCGTAGCGGCAGATTACTTGATGAAGAAGATCGGCATGGGTTTAGAACCAACGATCGACCAGTGTCCAAGCTACTTCGATCGTGTGGAAGCGGATCCCGCAGCGGCGAAAGACCAAACGTTAATCCGCTGGTGGTTCACGATGGCGTACGACCTGCTGACGAAAGACGCAAGCGATCGCATTTTTCAGTTCAGTGGGAACAGCATCAAAGTTCTTAGCGAAAATGAGTTGCTCGACCAGCAGGGGCGGCGCGTTCACACGGGGCGCTCCGACGACGCCACCGCAGGGTTTGCCGAAGACTTCAGTCAGCATGTTGAACGACTGTCAGAAAAGTATCCCGTCTTCGCCAGTCTGAAAAACGTTTTCGACCTCGCCTTGGTCGCGAACATTGTGAAAAAATATGACGTAGGAAATCGCCACAAGTGGGATCGTCGGTTTCGTGCCGCTTCCGTTGGGTCCGCTTCAGGCTCCCACGAACGCACGCAGTATGTTGTGGATTCTCACAAGTACAACGCTGAAGTCGATTCCATTATGAACTTTGAAACCATCAATTTTAGGGTTGGCGGCAAGCGGTTCCGTCGCACGATGGTCGGAGTGTCCGGTGGCGTTGAATTTGACTTCAGTCGTTTGTTTAATGGACTGAAAACTGTGGAACAATCGCAATCTCAGTTTCCTCAGCTTTTCCGAGGAAATGCATCTAAAGGCCCTTTGCACAATCGAACCATCATCTGGTGGTGGGATTGAATAATCCAGCGCAAGATCTCAGTATTTAAAGTTTGCCGAAACTAACGATTGATTCAACTTAATTTGTCCTACAAACCCATCGTCCGGTCCCAAAAATCTTGATTATGGACTATCTTTGGAGCTACGCCGAAGATGATTATGGTAGGCACAACAGAATCAAATATTGGCACATCTCTATGAGCGGAAACTTAAAACCTTGTTTTTATAGGTAAAGCTTCCGCTACCACTTGGTTCACGATGATTTTCTCCCCGCCCCCTCCCCCGATGATGTAAGGTACAAGTTCACGGCCATGCGATACGTATTGCTTATTTTTTTCGGCATCTTTGCGAATGTTCTGATCAATGTCGACCGTGTCAGTCAGGCTCAAATTCGTTTTCGCTATCGGGCGCAGCCTCAGTATCAACAGCCCCAGTACCAGCGGTACTATCGACCCAGCACTCCGCCGATGAACACGCGCTATCGGTCGGGATATCGTCCGCCGATAGTCCGCGTAGCACCGACGACGAGTGCCACACAACCTGTCCGTGCGACAACGGCACCGGCAACGCGCGGCACGGCGAAAGAGGGCGGATACACTTACATAAAAAGAGAACTTCCGCCGATCAAGGAGTTTCCTCGGATTGCTGCGGATTACGAACGACAAAGAGCCATCTTGATTTCAGTTTGCGAACTGCTGCCGACGCACGAGAAGGTGTTTTTGCAAATCTTGAATGCCTGTCAAGGGCACATCGAAGTTGGCGTTCTGGTCAATGACAAAAAACAATTGATCGACACCGTGCGGTTGTTGATGAAGCAAGACCGTGAGTTCCCGCACGTCAAGTTTTATCATTTGGACTTGGATACCATTTGGTTGCGTGATTTTGGACCCCGGATCGCTCAATTGGCCAGCGGTTCGGTGTCGTTCGATTTCCTCTACGAAGGCACTCGGCCGCGCGATGAAAAGATGCCTAAGGCGTGGGCTGATTTGACCGGCGAACGTTACCACGCGGTGCCTTGGACCATGCAGGGCGGAAATTTGCTGTTCAATGGCAAGGGGTTGGCGTTAACCACCGAAAGAATCTTTGATGACAATCATATCCGTTTTAAAAAACTTCTACCTGGCACAGACCCTGAGGTAGAGCGGCGCGAAATGGTCATCAGGGAGTTTCGCAAAGAGTGTAATCTTAGCCAGATCGTTGTTCTGGAACCGCTGCGAAACGAAGCCACTAGGCACGTCGATATGTTTGCTGCTTTCGTGGCGGAGGACCATGTGCTTGTATCTCAACTGCCCCGTGGCGGTGACCCCGTCAATGCAGCACTGCTCGATCGCAACGCGGAAAAATTGAAAAGGATAGAACTTGCCGATGGACGGAAGCTGAAAGTAACTCGGGTGCCTACTCCACCGCGCGAGGGAAAGTTCTGGAGCACTTTTACCAATGTCATCTTTGCAAACGATCTTATTTTGCTGCCAGCACTCAGCTCGGATCAAAACGCTTACGTTGAACGCGCTGTGTCCATCTACAAATCCCTGTTGCCAAAGCACGAAGTAGTCGTCATTGATACTTCGTCTCTGAAGAAGCTTGAAGGGTCGGTGCACTGCATGAGCATAAACGTGCCTGAGTTTGCCAGTCTTCCCCCGCGCTATCTATCTTTGAAGAAAGCAATTGCCTTCGTTGAAAAGGCAGATGCGGTCGGGGACGATAAAGGCGTCTTCGAGACAAGTAAGTAGTTGCTTGGTGAAAGTAAAGGAGCTGCGCCGTGACGTCAGTGCGCCTCATCGTTGTGCCATGCCTTATCTTGTTGGTTCTTAAGAGCATCGTTGGGCGACTTCGCAACCCGCGATAAGGTGTAGGGCCAGTTCCCAACGGCCTCGCCCCTCACTTTGCCTAAAAGGCGGGTGGGAAATGAATAGACTCAGGAAATAGGTAACACTTTTGAACTTGTGTTTTTGAGGTCGAAGAGCGGACGTTGAGGGGGTGGTTGTTCGTGGTAGTTTCCTTTTTTACCTCCTGCTGACCTGGCAATTTGAATTGTCTCCGTAACTACTGTTTACGATTTTGGTTACAATAGTCGCGTGCTTTTTTGATCACGAACTATCACCACCACAATGGCGTCTCCATGAACTCGAAAACGGTATTTTCAAATCTAGCATTGCTTCTCGTCTGCATGCTAAACATTGACTTTTTTTGCGGAACCTTAAACGCCCAAGCCGTTGCGAATGCTGCGGCGGCAACGGATGCGGACGTTGATTACACTCAACCCCACCCTAAAGTAGAGGGCGCGGTTGCCGAAATTCGTGAAAGAATTGAAGCCGGCCCCTTCAAAGCAAAGTGGAAATCGCTTGAGCAATACGAGATTCCTCAGTGGTACAAAGACGCCAAGTTCGGAATCTTTATTCATTGGGGAGCTTACAGCGTCCCCGCATTTGGCAGCGAGTGGTATCCACGCCAGATGTACATCGACAAAGGTCGGCGGGGTGATAACTTTTTCCAGCATCACGTTGAAAAATACGGCCCACAGAAGGAGTTTGGTTACAAAGACTTTATTCCAAAGTTTAAAGCCGAGAATTTTGACGCGGCCAGATGGGCGAAACTATTTAAGGATACGGGAGCTCGATATGTAATTCCTGTCGCCGAACATCACGATGGGTTTCCAATGTACGACTGTACGTTCACCAAATGGGACTCCACCGAGATGGGCCCCAAACGCGACGTGATTCAGGAACTTTCTGAAGCCGTTCGCGCCGAAGGAATGAAGTTT
>CALDEW010000390.1 GCA_937942355.1 uncultured Pirellulaceae bacterium
TTCGGGAACCAAAAGCGCTCCGCATTTTCAAATGCAAATTGAGGCCGGACAATCGAAAGTTGTTCATCTGCGGCTTCTGTCGGACGAACAATATCAATTAGCCGTCCAAGAGAATCGAATCGATTCAGACGCAGAGTTTTCGGTGGGCAGTGATTTTGTTGAAACCATAGATTTAAGGATCCAAGAAACAGATTCTTTCTACGATGAAACGTTATCGGACATTGAGGGGGAAGAATCCAAAGCAATCGCGCGGCAGGGATACGCCGGATTGTTGTGGACCAAGCAATTTTACTTTTACAGCGTGCGAGATTGGTTGCGCGGCGACCCGGTAATGCCCGATCCGCCGAGCCAGCGGTTGTCGGGGAGGAATACGGAATGGGAGCATCTGTACAATCGCGATGTCATTTCGATGCCCGACAAATGGGAGTATCCGTGGTACGCCTCCTGGGATTTAGCGTTCCACATGATCCCTTTTGCACGGATTGATATTGAATTCGCGAAGGCGCAGATGATTCTGTTTCTGCGCGAGTGGTACATGCATCCAAGTGGCCAAATCCCTGCGTACGAGTTCAGTTTTTCCGACGCTAACCCTCCAGTTCACGCTTGGGCCGCGTGGAAGATATACGAGATGTCCGGTCCCGAGGGCGCACGCGATCGGTCGTTCTTAGCGCGCGTGTTTCACAAACTGTTGATCAACTTCACATGGTGGATCAATCGAAAAGACAGTGACGGCAATCACATCTTCTCGGGCGGATTTCTAGGGCTGGACAACATTGGTATTTTTGATCGGTCCAAGAGCTCACCCATCGGCGGCCGCCTTGATCAGGCCGACGCGACGGCTTGGATGGCGTTTTACTGTACGACGATGCTGACGATTGCGTTGGAACTGGCGCGAGAGGACGAAAGCTACGAAGATGTGGCGTCAAAATTCTTCGAACACTTCATTACGATCGCGGACGCCATGAACAATATGGGCAAAGGTGGATTGTGGAACGAGGAAGACGGATTTTACTATGATCATCTCAGCCGCGCCGACGGTGCGATCGCGCTCAAGATTCGTTCTATGGTCGGTCTGTTACCCATGGTTGCCGTCGGTGTGTTGGATTCAGAGTTGATTGATCGTCTGCCGGGTTTTAAAAAGCGTATGAAGTGGTTCGTAGAGAATCGAAAAGGGCTTTCCAAGCAAATTACCTGCATGGAGCAACAGTCGGAGAACGTGTTCACCTTGTTAGCGATTCCCTCCAAGGAAAGACTGGTCAACATGATCGAAGTAATGATCGATGAAAGCGAGTTTTTGTCGGACTTCGGAGTCCGGTCGATGTCGAAGTGTCATGATCTCCAGCCATTTGAGCTAAATGTTGACGGGCAAAGCTATTCGGTTCGTTACAACCCCGGAGAATCCGATTCGCATTTGTTCGGTGGTAATTCGAATTGGCGAGGACCGATTTGGTTCCCTGTTAATTATCTGTTGATCGAGTCGCTGCATCAGTATCATTCGTTCTACGGTGATTCTCTAAAGGTTGAATGCCCAAAGGGATCTGGGAACATGATGAACCTCAAGGAGGTTGCTCAAGAAATTGCGGAACGGCTGACGAAGTTATTTCTGCGTGACGAAAAGGGGCACCGACCGCTCAACGGACTGCAACAGCGGTTCGCGGATGATCCCCATTGGAAAGACAATGTTCTGTTTTACGAGTATTTTCACGGCGATACCGGACGCGGCCTAGGCGCCTCGCATCAGACAGGATGGACGGCTTTGGTGATCAATTGCTTTGAAGAGAAACAGCGCGAAGATTGAGGCGTTGAGCTTGAAAGTTTGTTCTTATATTCAAAAGAAGGAGTTTGAGATGATTCGCTATCGTGTTTCGATTCTGATCAGTCTTTGTGTGATCATGACCTTGGTTTTGGGTTGTGGAACTTCGGAAGTAGCCGAACATCTCCCTGTTGGCGAAGAATCGCCGCAGGTACACAAAAGCGTCACGCGGGAAGTTGTCTATCAACCTCCAGCGGAGTCACAGAAGGGCGACGAATCAATGCTTCCCGAGGCGATGCGTGGATTCTGGGGCAAGGGCAAGTCCATGCCAGGTATCGACGGCGAGGATACGATGAAGTGGGCCAACGATACGTTCGAGGCACTCAAGAAAAAGGGACTGACGACGGCGAGTGACGCCAGCAGTTGGTTGACTCAGGATTTTAAGAACATGAACGCGTGGGAGTACAAGGTTGTTTTTATCGCGGACAAACAGCCGGCCGCAGCGGAGAGAGCCTTGAATCAACTGGGGGCTGAAAACTGGGAGTGTTTCCATGTTCAACCGAACGCTTCGTCGCTGATGTTCTATTTCAAAAAACCTAAACGTAGTTATTTGAAGTCGTTGCCGACCTCAGAGCTGATGCGACTGGTCCCAATGATGGGTGGGGAGTGATTAAGGTTTGAATTGGAAGCTATTAGATGTGTATCGTGGAAAGGTAGTTCGAATCCCGCCGGATTTCACCCATTGAACTTGGTACTACTTTCGACATTCAACTTTCGGTAATGGACATCGGTTGTGAGGCAACGGATGAGGTGCCTAGGCTGGATTTATACCCCGATAGGGGTTGCCAGCCATTAGCCGGTGATTGAGCGCAGCGACATCACCGGTTCAAGTTTCTATTCCCCATGCATCCCGAAGGGATGCCAGCAAAGGTTCGCCAATGAGCTACATCAGCCTACACACTCACATCGTCTTTGCGACAAAAAAACGTGCGCCTTTCATTAAACCTGAATGGAGATCGAGACTTCATGAGTATCTGGGCGGCGTCGTCAACGGACTCGATGGATTCTCCCAAGGCGTTGGCGGAGTAGAAGATCATGTGCATTTATTGATCGGATTCAAGGCGACGCATAAGTTGTCAGATTTTATGCGCGAATTGAAGAAGAATTCATCGACTTGGGTGCGAAGTGAAATTGGCTTGAGAGAGTTTGTTTGGCAAGAAGGATATAGCGCGTTTTCGGTTAGCCCAACTGCTAGACCTGCAGTGAGACGGTACATTCAAAATCAAGAGGCTCATCATCGCAAAACGAGTCATCGGGAAGAGCTGATTGGATTGTTGGAGAAGGCGGGTGTTGAATTTGATCTAAAATATCTTGATTGATTCTCTTTTTGCGGATTGCTGGCATCCCTTCGGGATGCGAGGGGATTCTTTTCTCAACCCGGTGATGTCGCTGCGCTCAATCACCGGCTAATGGCTGGCACCCCTTCGGGGTAAACTGCATGTGGAATCTGAGTTAAAATCTCCTTGATCAAAAATCATGCGGTCTTGCAACTGACGCTTAAGGTCGGGCCGCGACCGAACTGCGCATCAGATCGTCGACGATGGTTTGCATCCGACTGGAAGGAATCGCGAGGCTCGACGCGCGGCCTTGGCGGGCAATGTTCATGCCGATGACGTTGCCTTGGAGATCCAGAATTGGCCCGCCGCATTGTTCA
>CALDEW010000391.1 GCA_937942355.1 uncultured Pirellulaceae bacterium
CAATCAAACCACAGATCATCAGCACCAGACCGCCCGAGGTCGACGCATCAGAAAATGCACCGCCGACGTTCAACAGGCCAAATCCCAAAAGAATCATGCCCGCGACAAAAGCGAAACCGATGATTGATAGTTTGTTCACCGGTAGAACCTGTTCGGCGACGATCGAGTCGATGTCACGCTCAAGCCCCAAACGCGAACGATTGAGTTTGTCGATCTTCTCTTCCAGTTCGATTCGACGTCGCAAACGATCGACTTGCTTTGTCGTTTCTTCATAGGATTCGTTGGGATTGATATCGCCAAAGGAACTGCCGATGCGATCTTTGACTTGTTTTGTGTCAAACTCCGTTTTGTCTAATTCCTGTTTCAGTTTCTCCATCCGCTCCAGCTCTGCCGTCAGTTTCCCTCCGGAATCTTCCAGCTGCCGCAGACCGCGATTGCCAAGATCCTTCACGTCCTTAGCCCGGATTTGAAGTTGGCTGCCTAGGCCGTCGACTTCGCTGACGATGCCGTTTTCGATCTTGTCGATTTCCTCTTGAAGTTGGTTCACCTGCCGTTCCAGCGACTCCACCCAAGGCGAATGTTCGGAAATCGCTTCGATGCGTGACTTCTGAGCGTACAGTTGCCGATTGATGGGCAACGCCATCGCTTCCTTTTTGATCTTCTTGCGCTGGAGTTTGATCTGATCGATACGCTCTTTCTGCTGAGTGATCCGCGCGTTGCAGCGATCCAGTTCCTCCACCGAAACGTCGCGCGGATTGGGCAACGTACCAAAAGCGGCAATCTGTTCTTCGACCAAACGACGGTTTTGCCAGCGCTCGCTGATCTGGATGGCAATCTCCAACAAACGGCTTTCGCGTTCGACATCTTCAATTTCGATGTCGATATCCGCCAGCTGATGCGTGACATCGGTGACCTCGGCGGCGATGCGCGACCAACGTTTGGAGCGTTGCTTAAGATCTTCGATCTCGCGCGTTAATTTCGTGCGACGAACGCTCAGCAGCGTCAACTTTGATTCGTTCTCCGGATCCGAAGCCCAAATCTCCTCGCGCCGGCGGCGCAGGTCTTTCATAACGTCGATCAACGACACACGGTCCATCCCGCTGGTCAGTTTATATAAGTGTTCCGCAGCGTCAGTTGAATTAAGTGCGCCCAATTCCTGGATCTCACGCAAACCAATGGCAAACACATTGTTGAAAATGGATTCGTCGACATCCGACATCAGCGCGTTCAACTGAGCGCGACCGTGGACCGATCCATCGTTGCCGTCAATGACCGTCAGATCACCGATGGGATCGGAGTGCCGATTGGGATCGACGTGCCGCTGAACCTCGTAGGTACCCGTTGGCGTTAACACGTCGACACTTCCACCAGCCAAGCCGCCGTAAACAGGCGGAGTGTATTTGCTCAATCGTTCCGGGGAGAAGCCGAACATCATCGAACGGATGTACTGCATCATGGTCGTCTTGCCGGCTTCGTTTTGGCCGCAGAACAATGTTAAATGTTCCGAAACGCCATCAACTTGCAGGCCCTTCCAGACGCCAAATCCATCGACGTTTAGATTATCAATTTTCACCGGATGCTCTCCTGAGTTTTGGTTGGATAGGCTTCCAGCCCATCAGTTGTGTTCTATCGGGTCGGTTGTTCAACTTCGATGCCAAGGTCGATTTCATTGGACGTCAATTCAGCGACTTCCTTGTGAGCCGCCAAGTATTCGATGCCCACCATGCCCACTTTTCGCAGGATCGCATCGCGGCTTTCGCGACTGACGTAACCTACGTTGGCCATCGCATCACCTTTGACCGTTTGCGGCATGTACTGATGCACATTCAGTTTCAGCGAATCATCGCTTTGGTAACGCGCGACCGCTCGCATGTATTCGCCAAGGATCGTGTCTTCTTCGTACCAATTCGAAGGTAGGCTTTTGGGGGCTTCGACTTTCACATCCGTCGACCAAACGCCTTCTTCGCCTCGACCAAATTCGTCGCGCAGCCACTCCAGCAATTCCGCCGCCCATTCAATCTTGCGGATGCGCGGGTTAAATTCGCCCTCGGTAGCCAGATACCAACGGGTGAGCACAAGTTGGTCGGGGCAATCACTGATCAGCTTCATGCCGCGTTCGGACAATGTTTCTTTGAGCGCTTTGATCGAAACGTTTTCGCTGATGGATACCTTTTGCGGAATAAACCGCACCGAATCGGTCTCCACGGTCTGCACACGCAGTTTCCCTTTGCTATCGACACGGCAAAGTTTAAACCCGTGTGCACCCGCTTCTTGCGGCCGACGGCCTTGCGGTGTTCCCGGATAGACGCCGATGGTGTCCGTTTTTTCCAGCGTTGTTGCTTTGTGGACTCCGCCCAGCGCCCAGTAGTGAATGTTAGGGCCTGTGAGGTTGCCGGCTTCGAATTGGCCGTAAGTCATTGCGATGTTGAAAGTGTCACTTTCACTGCCGTCGAAATCGGCAAGGGACAGACGCTTACTGTCGTAGCCACTGGCAAAAATCGCGCAGATGCGTTTGCCGTCGCGCCGGTGTTCGATTTCATCGATGATCGAAGAAGAGAACGTGATCACATTATCCGGAAGCGCCACCGAACTGGGCCAGCGATCGGGGAAATCGAATTCGCCGCCACACCAGTAGATGTGAATGTTCTTCTCCGCCAAACGCTGGAACTCGGAAAGCAAGAACGCGTAAGCGCGAGCACTCCCCGATTCGATGTCAAACAAGTCACCGGTCAACAAGACAAAGTCGACGCGCTCGGCAACGGCGAGGTCAAACACTTTGCCCGCGGCATCGTAGGGTGCATTGGCAAGCCGAGTACGAAGATGTGCCGGCAGCTCCGTCAGACCACGGATCGGTTGGTCCAGGTGAAAGTCAGCGGCGTGAATGAATTTGATAGCGTCTGCCATCGGAAGCCCTCCTTGTGCCTCGTCAGCGAATTCGGTTTTGCCGTCTCGAGTTTTCTCCGCCCCATCTCTCAAATAGAAATGCCTATCTATATAGCGAGCGGCGGTTCAACGCTGGCAAAATATTATCCTCAAACATTAAAGATTGCCTAAAGTCTATCCTGTTCCCAACTCGCCTCCTATATCAATCAATGTTAGGCAGGGCAACGCTGCGAGAATGCTAGCGGTATCGGATATGAAGTTAAAATGGGGCACCTGTGGGCCCGGCATTATGGGACTTATCGTTTGTTGCACGAACGGTGGAATGGTTTCTGAGGAAGAAGTGGCAATTGATTTAATTAATGTCCGAACGCCTATTAATTTGGTTCAGGGCACACGGCTAAAACAATTGTGTTTAGCTGCACAGGCCTGGTAGGACCGCTTCTCTTTCCTACCCTGAATTACTCTTTGGCATGGTTGTTTGTCTCAAGTGAATAACATAGCATCAATCTGCCCTGTAATATTCTACTAATTGAAACACCCCATATATTGAATAGCAAAGACTCTACATGAAAATGAAAAAAAAGGTTCTTGCCACCACCGCATTAATTTTCAGCCGCTTCAACTCTGTTTTTCAAAAAACAAAAACAAAAACAAAAACGAAAAAGCTAACGGAAAACGGAAAACGGGGTATCCGCAGCAGTTCGATAGGCTCG
>CALDEW010000392.1 GCA_937942355.1 uncultured Pirellulaceae bacterium
AACACCGGTGGTACGTCAATCGAATCGGCGCTGAAGATCGCTCAGTCCGCTTTCCCCGAAGGCACCGCCCGGCGCGTGGTCGTCATCTCTGACGGAAACCAAAACGTGGGCGACGCACTAGGCATCGCGCAATCAATGGCTCAGCAAGGCATCGGCATCGACGTGGTGCCGATCAAGTTGCTGGCGTCGCAGGACGTGGCGGTGGATAAGGTCGACATCCCAACAAATATCCGCAAGGGACAAGACTTTGAGATTCGCGTCGCACTCACTAATAAAACTCAGCCCACAGAAGACAATCCTACCGGCGAAGTTACCGGACAGCTCTCAATCACCAACAACGTCATCAGCCGAAACGCTAAAGACGGCTTGCTGAAACAATCAGTGACATTGCAACCGGGCAAAAACCTGTTCTCCTTCAATCATAAGCTTGACCGATCGGCGATGTACTCTCTGATCGCCGAGTTCGAACCGGACGATGTTGCGGCGGACGTGATCAGCGAAAACAATACCGCCTCAGCCTTCACGCACGTGCGAGGCAAAGGCAAAGTGTTGCTAATTAAGGATGCCGCCGGTCCCAATGAATCGGACTACCTTGTCGACGGACTAATGGCCAACGAGATCGAGGTAGTCGTACGCGAATCCAGCAGCGCCTATCAATCGTCGGCGGATCTGTTGCAATACGACACCGTGATCATGGCCAACGTCGCGCGGGCCTCTGATGAAGCCGGCAACGAATCGGACGTCAATGCGTTCTCCGATGAACAGATCAAAATGCTGGTGGACAACTGCGAACATTTTGGCTGCGGCATCGTGATGATTGGCGGGGATCGGTCCTTTGGTGCAGGTGGTTGGTCGAATTCGCTGCTAGAGAAAGCAATGCCCGTCGATTTTCAGATTAAGAACAGCAAAGTCTCCGCCGTCGGGGCGCTGGCGATGGTGATGCATGGATGCGAAATGCCTAATGGTAATCATTGGCAGATCAAAGTCGCCCAAGAAGCGATCAAAGTGCTGGGGCCAATGGATTATTGCGGCATCATCGACTGGTCCGATTACACTGCCAAACCGCGCTGGATGTGGAAGTTCGACAAAGTCAACGGTGGAGTCGATCGGGTCTTCGGGAATCGAAAGAAGATGTTGGGGTTGGTCAGCCGCATGAACACCGGCGACATGATAGACTTCAACGCCCCGATGAAAACGATTTTATCGGGACTGGATAAAGTCGACGCGTCGATGAAGCACGTGATCATCATCAGCGATGGCGACCCCACAGCGCCGACGAATAAATTGCTGAACGATTTCGTGAAACGGAAAATCAAAATCAGCACCTGTGCGATCGGCACCCACGGTCCTGCGGCCAGTGCGAGGTTGAAGAAGATTTCGAGAGTCACCGGTGGAAAATACTACGTCGTAAAAAAGCCCTCCGCCCTGCCCCGGATTTACCAGCGCGAGGCTAGACGCGTCGCGAAGCCGGTGATCTATGAATCGAAGCAGGGAATCGGCGTTACGACCTCCAGTGCCTATGCAAACCATGAAATTCTCAAAGGCGTTGACCTTTCGGCGATGCCGCCGTTTCTGGGCTACGTGATGACGACCGTCAAATCCAGCGGTCTGGTTGAGCGATTGGCGTTGGCCGATCAACCTAACCAAGAAGGCACAGAAGAAAACCGGACGCTGTTGGCGACGTGGCGCTATGGCAACGGGCGGACGGTCGCTTTCACCAGCGACGCAGGCGACCGCTGGACGTCCGGCTGGCTGGCCACGCCGCAGTATCAAAAACTGTTTTCGCAGATGGTTCGATACTCGATGCGGCCGATCACCGAGAAAGGCAACTTCACCGTAGCGTCGGAGATGCGCGATGGCAAGGCTCGGATCACGGTGACGGCGCTCAATGAGGACGATGAATTTCTGAACTTTCTGGACATGTACGGATCGGGACTCAGCGGCGACGATTCGGTTGATTTGGAATTCAAACAAGTCGGCCCCGGTCGCTACGTTGCACAGCAGGAGATTGGAGCCCAAGGCAACTGGCTGTTCACGGTTTTTCCCGGTAAAGGTTACCAGCGCTTGATGACGGGGCTGAGCGTTCCATATTCCAAAGAATATTCCGATCGTGAATCGAACTTGGCGATGCTGGAATCGTTGGCCAGTTTCGAACCACGCGGGGGAGAGGTTGGCAAATTGACCGATGTCGCGCTAAAGAAGACCTCGATGGGAGAACTGCTGGAGTTCAACACCTTCCGCCCGACGCTGACGTCCGCGATCAGCATCGAGGACATCTGGCCTTTGCTGGTGACGTTATGCGGAGCCGTTTTCTTCGCGGACGTGCTGGTTCGGCGAGTGGCGATTTCGTTTGACTGGGTCGGAAACGGCTGGCGCTGGTTGACCTCAAAATTCAGCGGTTCACAAACCGAGGAAGTGTCGTCGAGCATGTCGCGGCTGCAGTCGCGGAAGGCCGAAATTGAGAAAGACATCGAATCCAAACGCGCGGCTGTAAAATTCGCGCCTGAAAAACCGCTAGAGAACGTCAGCGGTAAACAGCAATTAGAAGACGTGATCGCCAGTGAGATCGAGAAAACACCGGCTCCGCTGCCAAAAATTGACCGCAAAACTGACGAAGACGAAGAAACCTCATTCACCCAACGATTGCTGGACGCCAAAAAGAAGGCTCGCCGGGATCAAGATCCCAGCTGATTCGGTTGGCTTCATTTGGCTTCTGAGTTGTTGATCTAGCAACCCGAATGCGTGAGCGCGGGATTGCGTGTTATGCATTGATCTCGCCCTGACGCGTTTTGAAGTTGAGCGTTTTTAGTGCTGAAAGCACGGTATGGAATAGCCATGGACGCAAGTCCATGGATTGGCCGGAAAAATCCCCACAAGTGCTGAAAGCACGGCATGCTTTTGGTACCTAGATTCCTGTCGTCCTTTTAGGACTAACGGAGCCAACGGGGAATCGTCCCCCGGACTTGCGTCCGGGGCTAATACATGCCATCACATCGTGCTTAACAAAGCGCAACCTCAAAACTGACGCGTTCGGGTTGGGATTTTGTCAGCATTACGAAGCACGCCCTGCCTTCTACGCTCTCTAAACGCGTTTTCGCCGAAGCGCCGCGACACATCCTAAGCCTAGCAACACGCATGCAGACGATGGTTCAGGAATTGCTTCAGCCTCGAAATTAAAACTCAGTAAGGCCGTCGTGTTGATGCGCTCATCACCAATGAAAAATTGTGAAGCTGCGAGTCCGAAACTAACAAAATCTCCATCAGAAAGTCCGCTGGTGTCCAAGGAGAATTCAGCAATCGCCCGAGACGGATCGTTGTCGGAAAGGACTACTGGTGTGGGTAACGAAAAAGAGAACGAATTAAAGGTGCCAAATAATTCAGGGAAATCAGTCGATGTGAAAACCGGTGTTGTGTTACTGAAAATTCCTAAGCCAGTGACCCCGTGGATGGGCGGTGTGGCTCCTGATTCGAAGATGAGCAAATCAAACTGGTCTACCGTCGCTGTTGTTGGTGAATTCGTTGTTGTATCAAGAATGCCATACACCACTCTAAAAGTTGCGTTAGAGCTAATTGGGACGCGATCAGGCTGAGAACTATCAACAGGGAACCCAAAGACTTCTATTTGGATATCCTGAGCATCGACGTGGCTGCAGCAAATCAAAGCCAAGATCAAAGTGAAGCAGGCGGTCAGAGATTTTTTCATGAACATGTTGATTTAGCTCTAAAGTAGAAGTAATTTGAGGATGGGTTAGTCAGGATCGGCCCCTCCAACCGTTAGGTGACGGGCTGTCGGAGCCGCAACGAATCGTTTGTATTAAGAAGCTCGTTTTCGCCGTGTCGCCGCGATACATCCTAAACCAAACAACACACACAAAGACGAAGGTTCAGGAACCGCTTCAGCAAAGAAATGGTAACTCAGTTGAGTTACCGAGGTGATGGGCTCATCTCCAATGAAAAACTGTGAACTAGCGAGCCCAAAGAAAAGTAAATCTCCCTCCGAAAGTCCGTTGGTGTCTAAGGAAAATTCAGCAATACTCCCAGTAAGATCCGAGAGGGCCACAGGCATGGGGAGCACAAGCGAAGCGGTGCCCCCAACGAAGAGCGATGCTTCGGGCTCAGTGAGGGGAATCGTGAAGTCCGATGAGGCGCCGTTAAAATCTCCCAATCCAGTGGCGGAGAGGGGAGGCGTTACGAGTCCAGGATCAGTAACGAAAGTCAAATCGAACCGGTCTACCATCGTTGTTGTTGGTGTTGAAAAAGTTGGTGAATCAAATACGCCACCAACTGCTACCTGAAAGGTTGCATTAGAGCTAATTGGGACTCGATCGAAACTAGAACCGTCAAGACCAAAGGCAAAGAAGTCTACATGGACATTGCTCTGAGCATCGACGTGACTGCAGAAAATCAAAGCCAACATCAATGTGCAGCTGGCGATCTTAATAAATGTTCTCATGGGCATGGCGATGTTGTTCCTTAGTGAATATCATTTGTGATTACTGTCATCGAGTTCAGAGCCCTCAACTTCCAACCGTTAATTGGCCAAGTTTTCTGAGGCACGACGTATCGTCCGTACTGTTGATAGAATACCCCGTGAGCGATCGAAACACAAAAGAAAAAAGGGTAGAGCCGAAATAAAGAGCCGATGTGAGCCGGTTTCATCAAAACGAACCCTAAACGTCGCTTTTCCTGACAACGCCACGGACGCCAAAAAGAAGGCTCGCTGCGATCAAGATTCGAACTAAAAAATTTGGTAAACTTTAGTTGCTGGTAGTGTCTCTTGAAGAGACTACAACGAACATCCTTCTAATCGAAAGCCGCACAACTCTATGAGCAACGACGACTCGTTTCAACAGCAGGCCGAAGAGTTTCGCCAACGTTACAATAAAATCAAAGATGAAATTGGCAAAGTCATTGTCGGTCACGACGACATCGTGCACGGTGTTTTGACCTGCATGATGATCGGTGGGCATTGCCTGTTGGAGGGTGCTCCGGGTTTGGGCAAGACGCTTTTGGTGTCTACGTTGGCCAAAGTGCTGTCGCTGGAAGGGAACCGAATCCAGTTCACGCCTGACCTGATGCCGGCCGATATTCTGGGCACCAACATGGTCGCCGAAACCCCCGACGGCAAACGCTCGTTTGTGTTTCAAAAGGGGCCGATCTTTACGCAAATCTGTTTGGCGGATGAAATCAATCGCGCCACGCCGAAAACGCAATCGGCGATGTTGGAAACGATGCAGGAAGGTACGGTCACCGTTGGCGGCGAAACGCACGTGCTGAAGAAGCCATTCTTTGTGCTGGCCACGCAAAACCCGATCGAACAGGAAGGAACTTATCCCCTGCCTGAAGCTCAGCTGGATCGTTTTTTGTTCAAACTGATCGTGGGTTACTCCAATCGCGAAGAACTGTCTGAGATTTTGGAACGAACGACCAAAGGTTTTTCCGCCGAAGTGGATCCGATCATGGATGGCGAAGAAATTATCAAATGGCAAAAGTTGGTGCGCGAGGTCATCTTAGCCGATCATTTGCGAGACTATATCGTGCGGCTGACAATTGCGACGCACCCCCAAGGCCCTCACGCGACGGACATTACGAATCAGTATCTACGATGGGGCGCCAGCCCGCGCGGGGCTCAGGCGATTGCGCTGGCGGCGAAGGTGCGAGCGCTGTTGGAGGGAAGGTTCAACGTTAGCTTTGAGGATATTCGTGGCGTGTATTTGCCGGCGATGCGCCATCGCGTTGTGTTGAATTTTGAGGCTCAGGCTGAATCGATTGACGCCGATCAAGTGCTGCTTGAGATCTTGGATTCGGTGAAAGAGAAGGTTGATGCGTAGGGTATACCGCAACTGGGCAATGGCACTGCCATTGGCCAGTTTAACGACGAGCCGATAAGCGACGGCGTTTTGCGGGGCGAAACGCGGTCGCCTACTGGATCGTCGTTAAACTGTTGGCGAAGCATCGGGGAAACGTAGCTCAACGAACCAGCGGCTAGCGCCCTGCCGCTAACATTCTGCGACGCTTCGCTTAAATTAAATGTCATAGGGCCATCAACTTGAACAGTAAACTCAAACAGCTCAACAAAGACATCGAGTCGTGCATCCAGTGTCCGCGGTTGATCAAACATTGCCGCAAGGTGGCCGTCGAGAAACGGGCCGCTTATCGAGATCATGAATATTGGGGCAAACCGGTGCCAAACTTTGGCGATGCTCCGTCCGACATTTTGATCGTGGGGCTTGCTCCGGGGGCCCATGGGGCCAATCGAACCGGGCGCATGTTCACCGGAGACCGTAGCGGCGACTGGTTGTACCGTGCTTTGCATAAAGCAAAATTAGCCAACCAACCGGACGCGATTGATCGGTTTGATGGTACGGAACTGATGGGTGCCGCCATCACGAACGTTTGCTGCTGTGCTCCGCCGGATAATAAGCCGACGACTGAAGAAGTGAAAAATTGTGCGGCGTTCCTAAACCGGACGATCGAAATTTATCAGCCCAAGGTCTTTTTAGCGCTCGGCGGGTTGGCTTGGCGAGCGACGTTGAAGTACTCGATTGAGCAAGACTGGGTGATCGCGCCTTCGCCGCGACCAAAATTTGGGCACGGCGCGAAAGTCAAGATGACCCAAGGGCGCTGGATACTCGGCAGCTACCACCCCAGTCAACAGAATACCTTCACCGGTAGGCTGACCGAAAAAATGCTGGATGACGTTCTTAAAACGGCCAAGCGATTGGCGAAGTAGCGTAGAGAAGTAGAGAAGTAGAGAAGTAGAGAAGTAGGCGCAGATACGGCTTGGCCATCGAATGAGATGCGACATCTGAATTAAGCGCTCCCATGCTCGATGCCGGAACAGCGCCTACCGGCTCGGTCCGGCCTACCTACTACCCTATACGGTTTTATTCTTCTTCATTCGGATTTCGTTACCCGAATCATTGAATTCAACTTCGTCCATGAACGCTTTGATCAGCACCAAACCGCGCCCCATGCCGTCGCGGTAGCTTTCCGGATCGCTGGCCTCTGGAACGGTTGACGTATCGAAACCTGGCCCCTGGTCGCGGATTGTAAATTCAACAGCATCCGGCGTAATCAAAGCTCGGACGTAAACGCTGCGGTCTTTGTAAGGCGCCTCACTCATCCGTTGGCTGATGATCGTCCGACTGGCGACAGGGAACTCTTCCCGTGCCAGTTCAAGGTTGCCTCGGAACATGGCGTTGGTCAGCGCGTTTTCCAGCGCAACGCCGACTTGAACTTGTGTTCCACCGCTGAAAGTTCCTTGACCCACGGCGACCTGTTGAACCATTTCAACCAGCGGTTCGATAATGTCCGGATCAGAAACAAGATTGAACTCAAAATCCGTTTTGGTTGCACACTCCAGAAGTTTCTTATAGCTGTTGTCGTTTTGGGTTAGGGCCAAGACGTGCCCCACTGTTTCGACCAAACACTCGGCAAGATCCGTTTTGGGAACGAAGCTGGACGCTCCGTTGGCCAGCGCCTGGGCGGCGATGGATTCACTGCCGTGAGCGGTCATCAAAATGACGGGCAGATCGGGGTAGCTCTCATTGATCTTCATCACCAACTGCAGCCCATCAAGGTCGGGCATCTGTAAATCGGTAACGACAAGATCCGGAGGGGACTGGTTGATTTGGTCGAGCGCTTGCTGCCCGTTTTCGGCGTACTGGACATCGACGTCGCCAGCGGATTCAAGTAAGCCTCCGGCCAGTCGGCGATCTACTGCCGTGTCGTCAACGATTAAAACTGAGGCCATCAAACTCTCCTTGAAAATGATTTGCTACGTTTTTCCATAACGACCTACGACAAGTCAAAGGACTCGCAACGGCGCGATCAAACGGTGATTCATTGAACTCTTTTTTATAACAGGCTGTAGGGCAAATCCACAGGATTCCAAAATAATTTATGTTTCTTTTACGACAAGAGTTTTTGAGAGTTTTGAATAAACGAGTGAAACACGGCCTTTATTGAATTACGCAGGGACAAGATCATCGCGCGGACCAACGACAATCGTCATCGGGTCTTGCATCGGGTATTTTTTCAGGGCTGCGTTAACCTCGTCTAAGGTCATGTTTTGATACACGTCCGCGATCTCCTGCGGCGTTCGAAACTCTTGGCGGTTGAGCCATTGCGTACCAACGGAGAACATAAGCGTTTCGGTCCGCTCGCTGGCCAGCAAGATGTGTGATGCGATCCTTTTCTTTGCCATCGTCAGCTCTTTTTCAGTCACACCGTCCTCGACCGCTTTGTGAAGGACGTTTTTGATACGCGCAAGATTATTTTGAGCTTCATCCGGATCGCAGCAAACCACCGCCATCACGCTGCCGCAGCCTTGGAATTCGTTAGCACCCACGCCGGCGGATTCTGCCAGTCCCGAATCGAGGAATTCCCAATAGAAACGACTGCCGGCGTCGTCACCAAGAATTGTCGCCGCCACGCGCGCCGCGAAGCGATCGGCGCTTTCGATCGAAGCTCCCGGTGACAGCTGCAGGATATATTGCTGATGAGCGTTAGGTTTATGCAGCGTTTGGAAACCGCTGTTGAACTTTGGTGCGGTAGGTTCACGCGCGGCTTCGAAATTTTCCCAATGACCACATCGCTGTTCAGTGTCGGCGACAAGCGCGTCGAAGTCAATTTTTCCGGCGGCTGCCAACGCCATGTTCGAAGGACTGTACCGCGTGCGGAAGTAATCGTGCATCGCTTCGGGGGTCAGTCCGGTTACTGAATCGACGGTGCCCAGAACGCTTTGCCCCAACGGGTGGTCGCCGAAAAATGCGTCCATGATTTTCTCGAAGCCACCATAAGGAGGCTGATCGGCGTACATCATGATTTCTTCGATGATGACTTTCTTCTCCGTTTCGAAATCCTCCAAACGGAGGCTTGGCCGCATGATGTCGGATAGAAGTTCGACAACGTTGCTTTGGAATTCGGGCAAGACCGAAGCATGATAGATCGTGCTCTCTTCGCCGGTGCGGGCGTTACTGTGGGATCCCATTTCGTCCAATTGCAAATTGACATCTGCCGCACTGCGGTTGGGCGTGCCTTTAAAAACCATGTGCTCCAGGAAATGGCTGACGCCGCTGATTTCGGAGGTCTCGTCGCGCGAACCGGCTCGAACAAAGAAACCAAATGCCGACGTGTGAGCATGGTCGTTGATTTGAGCCAGAATCTTCAAGCCGTTGTCGAGCGTGTGAGTGCGGTAGTTCATGGGGTGTGTGGGGTAAGCGTTTAAGGTCGAAACCGATTGAGCAATTTTTTTGCAAACAGATTTTAGTCGAGATATTTATACGGTCTCTACATCGCGGAGAGTCAGCGATTTGCTGCCCAGCGTTACCAACGAAAAATCCGAAGGCGGATGTTGGCTCAAGTAGTCGTTGACCTTTTCTACCGTCATCGAATTGATGTTGTCGAGTATCTCGTCCAACGTACGGATGCGCCCCAAATGGAACCAATTGCTGTTGATCGCGTTGGCGCGGGCGCGGCAGGATTCCTGTTGCGAAACCAACCCGCTACGGATTTGGATTTTCAGCCGTTTTAGCTCCGCTTCGGTGACCCCGGCGCTTAGTTCTCTTAATTGTTCCACGATCACGTCCAGCGTTTCCTGTGCGCGAGCAGCGGTGGTGCCGCTGTAGCAAAACACGCCAGCGGAATATTTGACGCTATGATTGGACGCGGAAATGGAATAACACAACCCGCGTTTCTCACGGACCTCGGTGAACAATCGCGAGCTGAATCCATCGCTTAACACACCGATCGCACAACGATTCAAATAGTAGTTTTCATCTGAATAAGTGCATCCCTTGAACCCCACCACGATGTGTGTTTGTTCGCTCTCAAAGGGAATATGTTCGACGCCTTTGGCTGGTGGTGTTTGCACAACTTCAGGAGAGGGTTTGCTTTGCCAATCGTCAAACAATTTTCCGACTTCGTCAACAACGGCGTTGAAATCGAACTGCCCCGCGACCGCGATGATCAAACCGTCGGGGCGATAAAAACGTTGGTGGGCGGTTTGCAGATCTTCCAACGTGATCGATTGAATCGACTCGATGGTACCGTCACTGTCGCGACCATCGGGATCGCCGTAGAAGCGCGCCTTCATTCGCGCCATCGCCTTTTGCGGTAAGTCGTCTTGAGTGGCCGCGATTTCTTGCAGGCAGACCATGCGTCCTTCTTCTAACTGGTTCTCCGGCAGATGAGGCCGCCTAAGCACATCGGCCGCGATTCTCAACGCCGGCAACAGTTCGCTGGCGATCAAAGCACCTCCAAAGTGAGTGTGGTAGTTTCCGGCAGACGATGAAAAATCCACTCCCAGCATTTGTAGTGCTTCGACGAATTGGCGACTGTCGTAGTCTCCACAACCGCGCTGAACCATTTCGCAGAGAAAATTTGCGGTGCCGATCTTTTCTTTATCGTCATAGCGACTGCCCGCAGGCACCGAAAGCGCGAAAGCGGCCGATTGCAGCCACGGCATTGGTTGACCGATCAAGGTCAGACCGTTGGCGAATTGGTGGGTGAGGATCGTTTGTTGCTTCATTCAAAAACCGGACTGCTTCAATCGGACTGTCAACTTTTTTGTTTCCAAGCGGCATATCTTAGTCGATTTTGGCGCTCTCAATAATTGGGCTTCTACGAAATTGAGCCAATTCCTCGATGGTGTTTCGGGAGCTTCGAAACTCCCGTCCCGGGTGAGAAGATCAGCGCTGCCGCGAATGCTCTGGTGCTGTTTTACGTCTTAATTCTTGGGTATTGGATGAGGCCACGAATCCTGCGGCTGCAATAAACGATGCAGTAAAGGCAACATCAAAGGGGAAAGGAGTGGCAGGACTCGTTGCCTCATCCACTACCTCCACCCCTAAATATAAATTGGAACACAGCTCTAACACAAAAAAAGCCTTCACGTCAGACGACGCGAAGGCTTCATTTCTTGATCTCAGAAAAACTGGGGTCGACTATGCGTCGCCTTCAGTTGCTTCTTCTGGAGCAGGTGTAGACTCTTCGGCTGGCGGAGCAACAACTTCGCCACCATCGGGAGAAGGTTCAACGCTACCGTCGATTACGTTTCCTTCAGAAGATCCTTCGCCGGGATCAGTTGTTCCGACGATTTCTGTGTCGCCAACGCTAACAACAGTTTCGCCATTGATGACAGAACCTACAGTCAGTGTTTGGTCGTTTCCGTAAGAAGTGAACTCGCCACCGGTGTAGGTCGCTTCGCCACTGATCATGCCGCCGCCATAAATGACTTCGCCACCTGTTGTTCCGCAACCGCAAGAAGATACGGGAGCGCTGTAAACAGGAGCTGGTGAAGAAACGATGGGTGCGCTGTAAACAGGAGCAGCAGCCATCGGCTCTGAGTAAACAGGTGCAGCTGCCATTGGAGCAGCGTAAACTGGTTGGCTGTAAACAGGTGCTGGAGCCGCGTAAACTGGCTGAGCTGAGCTGAACACAGGGGCGGCTGTACCGCTACAACTTGGGCACTGTGCCATAGCAATTGATGCACCTGCGGTGAACAATGTAGCCACTGCGAACGCTACAAACTTTTTCATAACATCTCCTCGATTTTTTCGATGAATTGATACCGCCGAAATTTCAAATGTTGCGCCCAGCGACGGGTCAAACAAGCCGCAACGATTGTATTGTTAACTCCATAGCGTGCAAAGTTCGTGCAGGCGTTAAAGTAAGCTCAATAGATTAACGGCGGGGAGGGCAGTGTCAAGTAACAAAACGCCCGCTTTGTCCCTCCTTTTACAGAGTAGATCTTAAACTTTGGCCAGATTAAAAGGCAACATAATGTCGCTGTCGCTAATGGGGACGGATAGACCAACATCGCCGGATGTGGGTGGTTTGGTTCGCAACCTTAAGCGATAGAAACATAGTGATTAATGGCGACGACGAAAGTAAGACGCTCCGAGGTGGCGTGAATGTCGTACGATTGGCCAATGGTCCTTCGGGGGGCGGGTGGACTCAGTTTGTTAGCGGCGAGGCGCTAGCCGCTGGTTCGTTGAGTCGCGTTTTTCCGATGTTTCTTCTCTTCCCTCCGCAACCCGCGGCTCACACCTCAAAGTAAGGCTATTGGGCGATTGGCTTGGTTAGGAGCCCCGTTTTCGAAGCTCAGAACACAGAATCCGGAAAATAATCGAGATCGAGCTTCGAGATCGAGCTTCTATAGATAAATCAAAAGGAGCCAAGCGCGAAAAAGTGTGGAGGGCCAAACCAAGCGATTCAACCCTCCACATTCCCACCATTGACCACCAAAGATGTTAACGTCCTACATTTGCAAAGCTCGGGCCATTGATAGAAAAAACGCTTCAGAATGAGATTCGCCTGTTCGGATCGGTGCGTTGAGTCGCAAAACATCGGATGGAATTTTTTTCTTTTCAAACTTTGCTCGACCAGTCCGACATGAACCACTCGGCTTGTACCGGCGAGAGTTGTTTCTTTCTTAGGCCGATGCTGCCCAATAAATCCGCATCGGCGGATCTAAGCCACGCCCGACGCTGCTCAAAGTGCTATCAAATTGCTTCCAGGAGATGCGAATATTCAACGGGTGCGGCGTTTCATCTTGAGCAAATTTGAAATTTTGGATACAAAAAATGAAAATTCGGCCAGAGTCAGGCGGCAATCTGTTTGCCGCCTGCAAGCAATCATAAAACTCTTGCCGCCCCGCCAAAGAATCAAGGACGATTCGGCCATGAGTAATTCTGCAATTTCAACACGCGCTTCGATTTGCACTTTTGCAATGCTGTTGCTCAGTGCTCTTTCTAATAGCGTTCACGCTCAATCTGGAGGTCATTCCGATTCCGATTTTGACTTCCCGTACCAAGCGATTGTTCGAAACAACGATACCAAGATCTTCAGCGGCCCAGCGTCAGTTCACTATGCGACGGACAAACTTGAGCAAGGCGCGATCGTGCAAGTCTATCGTCATGATCCCGGTGGGTGGTGCGCGATCCGTCCCAACGAAGGCAGTTTCAGCCTCATCCCAGAAGCCGCGTTAGAAATCATCGACGACGGTATTGGCGAAATCACACAAGACAACACCCAGGCTTGGGTCGGCACTCGTTTGGGTAGCGTCGATAAGCCGCTCTGGCAAATCAAGCTCGAAGCTGGCGAAAAAGTTGAAATCCTAGGGGAAGCAAGTTGGCCCAACCCTGACGGCCATTCGAACGTTTGGTATCAAATTGCGCCGCCTGCCGGCGAGTTTCGTTGGGTGCGATTCGCCGATCTAATGACTCCGCCTACCGACACCCGACCTGTTCCTGATGCACGCACGTCCGACCTCGCCCAGAACATGACTGACTCGGGGTTTAAGTACGATGAATTCGAGTCAGATTCGCCTGAGACCGAAACAGATGTTAAAGGAACGAACCAATCTGGTTTTAAGTATTCCAGCCTCCAGCCAGAGGACACAGCGGAGCGTAGAAAAGAACCTACAACCGCTGGTAACGACCGAACCGTAGCCGGGCGAGCGACGAACCGGCGCTCTGAGTCCGATGGGCAATGGTCGAACTCTGTCCATGAGGTTCCAGGGCCGACGCCATCGTCGCGGATTGCGACGCATGACCGCGATAATTCCCAAAATCTTCCTGTCGCCAGCCCCGTTCGTGAGTCTCAAGAAGGAATAGATTTTAAGTTCCGACCTATCGGGCAAACGGCTTCGCTCAAGGGGCGCTTTGAGTCCAAGCCTAAAGATAATATCATTCGCGATTCGGCCGTCGCCCCAGCGGCGTATCAAAGCCCTGTTTACGATTCCAACAACGACCACCGAAGCCAATCGTCTGGGCAATTGAGTTCAGATCAGCCTAACTGGCGGCGCGGTCGCAGCGAACTTGCTCAGCGCAGATCGCAGTACGAAGCCAAGTACGATCAATTCAACGATCAAATTCAAGTCGATCGCCGCGAAATCGAAGAGTCGTTTGGTGTCCAGATGGAAGATTTGCCCGAACATCCACACTCCTATCGAGCCCAACAATTCAGTAGCCCCTATGGTAGCGTTGAAAGTTACGGCAACGTCGAAAGCTATGGCAACATAGAGCACTATCAAGTGATACCCGACAGTAGTTACCCACCTGGGGATCGATTTGCTTCTTTGAACACAGAAATCGACACCTATCCCCATTCAAAATTGCCGGAGAAACTCACGCCGCGTCTGGCTAAGATCGAAGAACAGCTTACCAACGAAATGCTTAAACGTCCCAACGAGTGGCAGTTGGCGGATATTGAATTAAGCGTTGGCCAGATCTATTCTCAAACTTCCAATCCGGTCGAGCGATTGCAATCGCAGCGGATTATGGACAAGATCACCAAATGGAAAGTGATTCGCAACGGATACACCAAAACTTTTCAAGCCTCTGGCGAAACCTTTGGCACGAGCGTTCGTTCGTTGGCAGACGCAAGCAATGTCCGACGGTCGCGGTTCGCCTTAGGCAATATTGGCAATATTGGCGATAGTGTGGGAGCAGCATCCTACGGGAATTCAACGCTGTCCCCGCGCGGGCAGACGATTGGCACTGGCGTAAACACGGACTTCGAAATGGACGCTCGGTTTGACGCGTCGGGATGGCTGACGGAACTGGTCAGCGAAGATCGGAATAATCGCCCGGTGTATGTATTAGTCAACGACAGCGGCAGGATCACTCATCATGTCGCAGGAGTGCCAGGGCTGAATCTACATCGATATTTGAAATCCAAAGTCGGCCTCTCGGGACGGCAAGGATACAATAATCGGATGAAGCTGGATCACATCACAGTAGAAACGATTGACGAACTTCAACGTTAAGAATTTAGAAACGCGACGACTTTCGCACGAAAAACGCAAACTTATCGACATGGCTTAATCAGCGAATTGGATTAACCAAAGTTTTTCGATTCTTCCTTCATTCGTTTGCGGATCTCATTTTGGACCGCTGAAAGACGGCGGATTAAAGGCGAAATACCGCATCTCTTGAACTCCTCGGCTCTCGGTTTAGCAATTTCGCGGTTCTCGAAAACACCGTGCAAAACGACAAACCAGATACTGCTTTTACCCTCCTTGTGATAAAGCGCGTATTCGCCAGCCAGACTTTGTTTGGCAATAAAATCTTCCGCCGACTCTTTCGAAGGTGACATCATCAATTGAATCGTGTAGTAATTTTCGCGCTGTTGAATTAGCCAATCAGATTCGCGAGGGACACCTGAGGATGCTCTTGATTCACCAGCGCGAGACGCCGCGAGCTTGGAAGCCTCTTCCGAACTCGTCTCTTCCTCTTTTTCAAGCTCCTTCATCAAATCCGCTGGGCGCTTGTTTGATTTGCTTTTGTCTATTTCAATTTGCGAGGTCGAAACAACTGCGCTGATGGGTTCACTTTTTCGCTTGATTGTCTCAGCCGTTTCTGTGGTGATGTCAATTGGGTGCCCGTAATGGAATCCTTGAGCATAATCAAATCCCATCTGAGTGAGCGTTTTGTGCTCGTCAGCCGATTCGATGTACTCAGCCATCGGTGTGATGCCAAGTTCTTTCACCATCTTAACCATCGCCCGAATCAGACGCTGCAGCTTTAAAGACGCTTTGTTGACTTGATGGATCAATGCAGAGTCAAATTTTACGATGTCCGGAGCAATCTCGTTCAGCTCTGCCAGGTGAATCTTTCCTGCACTGAAATCGTGAAGCGCCAATCCTATGTCAAGATTCCTCAACATGCTTCTTAGCTCAGAGAACGTCTCCGGAGAATTGAGACTTGCTTCAGACAATTCCAAAACGATGGGCCTATCGGGATAAGATTTTCGTAACTCATGAAGAGACTTTCCCAGAACACTGCACTCCAATTCGGCAGGGTGCGTGTTCACAAACAGCTTCAGGTCGTCAGGAAGTTTGTTTTGCGCTGCCGCGATCCCGCGCTGTCGAAGAACGCGACTGAGATCCGATTCCATCTCCAGAGGCAGGGCTGCGGCAAACATCTGGCCTGGCGTATTTAGCCCAAAAATACGGCTACGTCCAAGAACTTCGTAACCGATCAAACGCTTCGGTTCACTTGAGATTTTGTAGATGGGCTGGAAGAAAGGAACGGCTCCAGAATCCAAAAGCCGTTGGAATTTTTCTTTTGGTGTTTCAGTGGAATCTGTTGCGACAGGGTTAGGAACGGTTGCCATCGGGTGACGACCAGTGGAGGTTTCAGCGTCAGCTAAAATCACTCGAAACGTTCTGTTTCCAAAAACTACGGTATCGCTATCTTTCAGTAACGATTTTATATCAACTCTCTCATCGTTGACAAACGTTCCGTTGGTGCTGTTGAGATCGTAAAGCCATAACTTTCCGTCCTCTTCCAAAATTTCAGCGTGAAGCCCCGATACATTTGGGCTGGCCAGGCAAAGATCAAATCCTTCTCTGCGGCCGATGCGAAATGGAGTGACAATCGGTACGCTACCGACCGAATTGTCGTCACCGTCTTGGTCGATCAGAAACCTATTTGCGGAGGGAGTTGTTGGAGTTGTTTGCATCTTTGTACTCGAATCGTACCTGTCTCTTACCAATCGATTTCGTTTTGCCCATCGTTCGATGTGGCTAAATTGAGGCGTCGAAAAAGATACCACCTTGTTAAAACTGGTGAGACGATTTGCCCCGGATTGATTGCCCCATCCAGATTTTCAGCGCTCCAGCTGCAGACATTAACGGTAGTTTCGATAATGCGGAATCATCGCTGCTTTGATGCGTTAAGCTTTCATGCTTTAAGGAAAACGTCTCGATCGCGTCGCAGGTTGCGGCGTGTTTAAGCCAGTGGCTACGGCAACGATTACTTTAGCTCGAAATCATTTGCCGTAGCACCAGTTGTGGAAAGATCCACGCATCTTTAGCGTATCGTTTCACCAGTCGCTTAGGCTCGCTGCACATGCGGTGCAACCACTCAAGGCCATTTTTCTGCATCCAAACGGGCGCTCGTTTCTTTTCGCCGGCCAAGAAGTCGATCGTCGCACCTACGCACAAGGCAACTTTTGCGTCAATCGATTCGTGAAAGCGGTGGACCCACAATTCTTGCTTGGGGGCTCCCAGTCCCACGACAACAACGTCGGGTTTGCAGGCTGCGATGCGCTGCAAGATGTTTTCACATTCGGCGTCGTCTTTTTCGAAACCCATCGGCGGGCTGTAAATTCCAACGGTTTTGATGTTCGGCCATTGCGCTTCCATATTCCTGGACGCCGTCTCGGCAACGCCTGGACCAGCACCTAAAAGAAATACAGTCAGGTCGCCTTCTTCGTTAAAGGAATCGAATAACGCTGGCACCAATTCGGATCCCGCGACCCGTTCAGGCAACGGTTGATTCAACAACCGAGAGGCCCAAATGATCGGATGCCCATCGGCCAGGATCAAATGAGCGTCATCGTAAGCCGCACGCAATAATTCGTTCTCCTGCAGGAGAACGGCATGGTCGACGTTAGGGGTCACGACGAAACGACATCCCTTGTCTTCGCCAACCCATTGCCGAAGCGTATTCACGGCATCGTGCATTCTCAGATTATCAATGTCGATCCCGAATAGATTTCGTTTTGAATTCTGAGTTGATGTTTGTGTTGCGTTGGCAGAAGCAGGCATGAGAGTACAACTATTATTTAGGGGAGATCTAAAAAGCGGTTTCGTCGGACAAAGTGGTTTTGCCGTAAAGAAACGTAAGTCGCAGCATGCCACAGGCGCAAACAAAAACCACATATTAGTGGCGGACTCAGGGCAGCCTTCCGGTTTTAACAAGTTTGCGGATTGGCAAGATTGAAGTCAGGAAAATCGTGAATGAATTTACGAAGATTCAGGGCCCTGGATAATCTGTGGTCAACACTTACTCGGCGGATTCTGCCTATCGTTTGACGATGGAATCTAATGCTTACACCCCACCTAACTTCCGTTGAAACTCAAGACCTCGGCATGCAAAACTGGAAAGCAAAACTGATAGACGCGTATCGGCTTTCTACCGTTCCTTACCGAAATTGGAAGTTTCGCCAGATGGTTAAGAACGGCCGGGTCCCCATCTATTCGCTGTTTTATCATCGCGTGGCTAACGAGAATGTTACGCCTTGGACGATTACCGAAAAACAGTTTGAACGACAGATCGATTGGTTACAGGACAACTTCGAAATCGTTGACCTGCAAGAGTGTCAACGCCGTATCAGCAGCGGTTTCAATGATCGCCCAACGGTTTCAATAACTTTCGATGATGGGTACGCTGAAAACTGTGAGTTCGCCTTACCCTTGCTGATCGAGCGTAGGATTCCTGTTTGTTATTTCGTTTCGCTTGACTACGTCGTAAATCAGAAACACTTCCAGCACGATTTAGATTTGGGCTTGGAACTTCCGGTAAACACAATCGAATCTTTGCGTTCTTTAGATCTTTCTGGTATTGAGATCGGTGGCCATACACGGACACATCTGGATTTGGGCAAAGTTACTGATCCTCTTGTCTTGGCTGATGAAGTGATCATCGCTTCGAATGAGCTGTCAGAATTGATTGGCCGAAAGGTCCGTTACTTTGCTTTCCCTTACGGGCTGTATCAGAGTCTTAATTCAACGGTCTTTAAAATGCTGAAGGAACATGGATTCCTCGGCGCTTGTTCGGCTTACGGTGGTTGGAATGCAATTGGCGAAGATGCGTTTCACATCGAACGTATTCATGGTGATCCAAATCTTGAGCGTGTTAAGAACTGGTTGTCGTACGATCCGCGCGTCGAACAGGTGCGCACGTTCAATTACAACCGCGCTCGTGATGCCGTCAGTCTACCAACAGGTAGTGCTGCGGAAATCTTCGAAGGCATCGACTCGCCAGTTACCGCTCCCGCCAGTTTGATTACCGAACTCGATACTCAAATATGTACTCCGGACGTGACTACCTAGTCCGGACCCCCGCCGTAAAATGGAGCTTTTCTCTTGAATTCCAATCGACCCATCCGCGTAATGTTTTTGATCACCAGTATGCCCGTGGGTGGCGCTGAGACTTTATTGGTGAATATGATGCGCCGTTTCGATCCCGCGCGAATCACTCCCATGATCGGATGCCTCAAAGAAAAAGGTGTGCTCGGCGAAGAATTGGCTGGTGAGTTCCCCGTTTTTGAAAACCTAATTCATCACAAATACGATGTGGGTGTGGCGGTAAGGTTGCGAAAGTTGTTTCAAGAACAGGCGCTCGACGGTGTGATTACCGTTGGTGCGGGGGACAAGATGTTCTGGGGGCGGCTGGGCGCTAAAAGCGCACGACTTCCCGTGATTCTTTCGGCGCTCCATTCCACCGGATGGCCTGACGGTGTTGGGCGGCTCAACCGGATGCTGACCGGTATCACCGACGGGTTCATCGCTTGTGCCGATTCGCATGCCCAATACCTGGTCAACAATGAAAAGTTTCCCGAGTTCAAGGTGTTCATGATTCCCAACGGAATCGACACCAATCGGTTTGTCGAAGATAAAATCGCGCGTAAAGTTTGGAGAGATAAACTTTCCATTGCCCAAGATGCCCCTGTGGTCGGAATTGTGGCTGCGTTGAGAAGCGAAAAGAACCACGACCTTTTTCTCGAAGCAGCGCGACGCACACTTGAGTCGCTGCCAGAGGCGCGTTTTGTCATCGCCGGTGATGGCCCTGAACGCGAACGATTGGAAACGCTGGCGGTGGAAAAAAAAGTCGATCAACAAGTTAGCTTTGTCGGATCGACGCCTGACATTCCGGGCGTATTGTCAATGATGGATGTCTTTTCTTTGACGTCCCACAACGAAGCAAAACCCGTGTCGATCTTGGAAGCGCTCAGTTGCGAGCGCCCTGTCGCCGCGACCGCCGTTGGGTCGGTAAACGAATCGGTGCTTGAAGGCGTGACTGGATTCTTGGTCGATGCGGGCGACGAGCAAACGATGGCTCAGCGCTGGGTTCAGCTATTGTCGGATGAGAGCTTACGACAGAAAATGGGATCCGCCGGCCGCAATCACGTGATCGAGAACAGCTCGCTGGACAGCATGACGACGGGATACATGGAATTGATCGAATCAATTTTCCATTCCAAAGTCGACATCGCAGCGCCAAGCGATCGCGGTTCGGTTAACGTCTAAGACGACTTTTAGGTAAAGTCCCGCCAGTCTCACCGCACTCTACTGCGTCTCTCCGGTTCTGCCACGTAAACGGCCAGCGATTTATACGGCAGCGTGTGGCTGCCCGAAGCCGTAAGCCCAGGCCCGTCGAGATCGGGATAGATATCCTTTGGCGGCTCCAACGACGTGTCGATAAACAATCGCCATTCTTTCGATTTCGCAATCGTGGGAATCATGAACCGGCAACCCATGTGGCTGGAGTTGAATAATAACAACACATCACGTCCAACTCGTTTGGGATCTTCTTCCTTGGGCGGTGCTGAGAGCAGGCAGATAATCGGTAGTTCCCCCGAATGCCAATCCACCGCAACACCCAGCGGGCTGTACCAACTGACATCCATCCAGCCATCGTTGCCTTCGGGCGCACCCGAAAGATAGCTCTGCTGGCGAATCGTGGGCTGGTTCTTGCGAAATTCGATCAGATGCTTACAGAACCGAAACATCTCTGAATTCTTCTTCATCAGATCCCAGTCCAACCAGCTGATTTCGTTGTCCTGACAATAGGCATTATTGTTGCCCTTTTGGGTGCGGCGGAATTCGTCACCGGCAACCAACATCGGTACGCCTTGAGACAACATCAGCGTTGCCAACATGTTTTTGACCTGACGGGCCCGCAGCCCATCGATGATGGGCTGATCAGTTGGTCCTTCGACGCCAAAGTTTTCACTGCGGTTGTTGTTGTCGCCGTCGCGATTGTCTTCGCCGTTGGCCAAGTTATGCTTTTCGCGGTAACTTACCAAATCGTTCAGCGTAAAACCGTCGTGCGACGTGATGAAGTTGATACTGCTGGTCGGCGGCCGATTGTCGTGCTGGTAGAGGTCAGCCGAACCAGACAACCGCGTCGCCAACGGACCGCGCGTCCCATCGTCGCCTCGCCAATAGCCGCGGATGTCATCGCGATAGCGACCATTCCACTCTGCCCAGCGATCGTCGCCGAAAGAACCGACCTGATAGGCGCCCGCAGCGTCCCAAGCCTCGGCGATGATTTTCGTATCGGCCAGCAACGGGTCTTCGCCAATTGCTTCGACCAGAGGTGGGTTAGGGACCAAGTTCCCTGAACGGTCGCGCGACAAAATTGACGCTAAATCAAAACGGAACCCGTCGATGTGGAAGTTGTGTACCCAATAACGTAGCGAATGAAAAATCATCTCCCGCACGATCGGATGGTTGCCGTTAACGGTGTTGCCGCAGCCAGAATAATTTTTGTAGTAACGTTGATCGTTCTCCAGCATGTAGTAGACCGAGTTCTCAAGTCCTTTAAAGGACAGGATTGGGCCTTGGTCGTTGCCTTCGCAAGTATGGTTGTAGACGACGTCGAGGATCACTTCGATGCCGGCCTCGTGAAGCGCTTTGACCATCTGCTTGAATTCGATGACTTGGGCACCGGGCGTCGAGTCAGCCGCGTACCCGCGATGGGGGGCAAAGAAAGCCATCGAATCGTAGCCCCAATAGTTGGGCTGCTTGAGTTGCCTGCCGTCGGTTGAGTAGATCGGGAATTCGTGAATCGGCATCAGTTCGACAGCCGTAACGCCAAGCGATTTGAGATAAGGAATCTTTTCGATGACGCCCAGATAGGTGCCGGGGTTCTTTACGTCGCTGGTGTCCGATTTAGTAAATCCCTTAACGTGCATCTCATAAATGATCGTCTCGGAAAGATCGCGTTTAAGATGCCGGTCCCCCGCCCAATCAAAAGCATCATCAACAACAACGCACTTGGGCGGACGAATGATGCCGTCATCGGTGGGCTGGAAGTTCCCTGCGAGCGCTTTGGCGTAAGGGTCGATCAGCCGCGCGTCTTTGTTGAACCGCATGCCGATGGCAGGATCGTGCGGGCCGGATGCTTGGAAATGATAAAGCTGACCCGGTTTAATGTCACGAACAAAGATGCTCCAGATATCACCCCAACGATCTTTGGCCGGATCGAAGTTGATCCGTTCAACCGGCTCACGGTCTTCGACGTCGTTGTACAGCAGCAATCGCATTTCGGTGGCGCTGCGGCTGAAGATGACAAACTGGACTCCACCATCTCGAAGCACCGCTCCGTAGGGCAAAAGATGATTAAATTGAAAGTCAGCGTGCGAGTGCGTCATGTTTTTGTGGGAAAAAGACTTTGCGGATGCGTGCTCAAAACAATTCAGACCACGCCATTGTGACGAGAATGCCTGTTAAATCAATCCGATTGGGAGATTCGCAGTTGGCCACCGAGGAGGTCGGCTTCAATAACTTCGACGCCGCCGCTGGCGAAAGTTGAGCCATCGCGTTAAAGTTTTGAATTGTTGCTTAAATGATCTGTGCGATAACTTGAATTGTTGAGTAGGGTCGCCGTTAAGGTTGCCCAGAGGTTGATAAATACCCGTTGGATTGGGACCTTTGGATTAGGAACTTTGGTAAATGAAAGTCCGCCAATCCGTATTCGACGAACGAGTTTTCGCACGTGGCGGCTAAGCAGTTTTTTTTGACGCTTCCTCCTAAGAATGTTTTGATGCATGACTGGCGTTTCCTATAAAGATTCCGGCGTTGATCTGGATATTTACAACGAATCAATGAAGCGGTTGCCTCGACTGATGCACCGCACGTTCTCCCCGCGCGTTCAGAAGCTGGACGGTGGCTTCGCCGGGCTTTTTCAGTTGGACTTCGATTGCAAGCTGTTTCGCCGCAACTACCAGAATCCGGTGCTGGTTTCCGGAACCGACGGTGTGGGCTCCAAACTGAAGCTGGCTCAGATGCTCGGCCGGCACGATACGATCGGAATTGATCTGGTCGCGATGTGTGTCAATGATGCGATCTGTTGCGGCGCCGAACCGCTGTTTTTCCTTGACTATATCGCGATGTCTCACGATGATCCAGAAGTGCTGGAGCAAATCGTTGCGGGGATTAGCGATGGTTGCCTGCAATCAGACAGCGCTTTGCTGGGCGGAGAAACGGCTATCATGCCCGACACCTATCAACGCGGCGATTATGATCTGGCTGGATTTTGCGTTGGCGTTGTGGAGAAAAAAAACTTGATCGACGGCAAAGCCATCGCGCCGGACGATGTTGTCATTGGAGTTTCTTCCAGCGGCATTCACTCAAACGGATATTCGCTGGTTCGCAAAATCGTGTTTGATGTCGCGAAGCTTGGCGTCGATGATCAGGTTGCAGAAACCGGCAAGACCGTTGCCGAGACATTGCTCGAACCGACGCTGATCTATACCAAGGCCATTCAAAACGTGCTCCAGCACTACAAAGTCAAAAACGTTGTGCACGGGATCGCTCATATCACCGGCGGCGGTATGGAAGAGAACATCGAACGGATCTTGCCTTCGGGCGTCGACGTGAAAATTGATGCATCGTCATGGGAAGTGCCTCCAGTATTCGATTGGCTGCAAGGATTGGGGAAAGTTGATCCGGCCGAGATGAATCGCGTGTTCAATATGGGGATCGGAATCACGCTGATCGTCAGCCCGTTCTACGCTGACAAAATCCAAAGCATGCTCAACGCCAGTGGTTTGAACAGCCGCGTGATCGGTTCGGTATCTGAGAACAAAAGTGGATCTAAATCGGTGACGGTCGCATGAGCCAAGACGAAGATCAGTCCGCGGATTCACCGGAAACAAATGATCCGGGCGTCGATAGCGTTTACAAATATCTGATGTACGGTTTGTCGTTGCCCGAACGCGCCGTGCGCAGTTCAGCCGCGATGATCGGCGGCGTGATTAACGAATCGGCGACGTTGCTGGTCCCGCAAGCCTTCCGCGATTCAACCACCTATCGAAAATTTGTCCAACAGATGATGGACATGGTCAACGAAGACGTCGGTGGTGTGAAGAAGAAACCGGCCGATGGCGCGGAGGCGTCCGATGCTGATGACTCGTCGGGAAAAATCGAGAACTACGTTGCGAAGAAAACGGTTGGGACTTTCTTGGATCTGGCCGGCATGGCGACTTTGCACTTGTCGCCGATTACCCTACTGGCCATCACCAGCGACATTGCTTACGGATCCACGACGTATTTAAAGGCGCTGGCAGACGAGTTGAAAAAAGAAGGCGTCATCGCCGAAGATTCTACGATCGGCAATACAGCGGAGCTATTAGAAGCCGTCGCCAAAGCTTCGGCTGAAACAACCGATCAGCTGGACACGCCCCCGCTGTCGGTTGAGGGACTTCGAGAAACGATCCAGCAAACGCGCGAACGATTGGCGGAAATTGACCCCACGCAGATCTTGCCCCAATCAGAGATCAAACAGATGTGGGACGACATGCAAGGGTTGGCGGATAAAGAGCATGTCAATCTGTTCGAAATCTCAAGCGCCATGACAATGTATTCGTTGAATCAAGTCACCACGGCGACCAAGGGAGCGCTGACGACCGTGCGCGTGACCGGCAATCTGCTGGACGAGCACATCTTTGATCATTACTGGCAAGGAGCCGCGAAGATTGGCCGCGAAGGCATCTATTCCGTTGCCGCCGAATCGGGCCAGCCGTATTTGGATGCACTGTGGTACAACTTTTCGTCCGACCGCCCTACCCTGACCGAGGACATCGTCTCGGGCAAAATGATCGGCAATGCTTGGTCGGGCCTTCGTGAGTGGTTTGGAAGCAACGATGAGTGATTGGGCTTTGAGCTAGAGCGACGAATGTTTTCGCTTGCGAAATTACGCAACACAAAATAAAGCCAGACGCGGCAGAGAAAAGCGATGGTTACCACCCGCCTTGCGATGGCGGATTACTCTGGCGCATTTAGTGATCGCCGCGGTTAGGTTTCTGGCGCTATTCCACTTCCGTCTCAAAGGTGTCCGGGCTAAATAAGCCACTTCCTTATTGAAATTGTTGGCCTGAAAACACAAAAACTTTTGCATTTTGGTCCTTGGAACGATAATTCGGCGTGTTTTCGGCAGAAACCTCCGACCAATGTTCGCGTCAGAACCGATAATATATAGGAAACCACGCCCAAGACTAAACGGTTAATAAAGATGAGCGAACAATTGCTAACCCAGCAAATTGAATTGCTTAAGGCAAGCAAATCGGAATACGAAACGCAAGCTGAGAATTGGTGTCCAGAAGATACCAACGAAGCGCTGATGGTCCACGATTTCCAAGATTTTATTCGTGCGGGTATTCAACATTGGGCACAGACATGTCGTATTAGAGATTCCTTTTTTGCGCACGAAGCACAATGCGAACAAAATCACGAAGACGTACACAATTTCATCAACAGTTGTATTGAAGATTTCCAGTCCAAAGCTACCGTGATCGAAAAACTTCTTTGCCGAATTGAAAAAGAGTACGAAGTCGACAATGCAGCTGAGTTCCGAAACGCCTTGCATGAAGCAAATTTGCTGACCATGGACTTCAGTAATCTAGATAAGACGACTCCGTTGAATACACGGGAATTCTAGTCTTGGCGATTCGAAAAGGTTCTGTCGTAAGAGTAGATTTGGACCCGCCCGCCGACGGAGAAGGCGGGGAGCCAAAGCAACGGCCCGCTGTTGTTCTGGTGGTGGACGCCGACGAAACATCTTGCACGGTGGTTGCCGTGTCGACAAAGTTAGATATTGGCGATTCCAGCTATTTTGTGCAGATGCCTTACTCACGCAATCGCAGTAGCTCTAGCGGTAACAGCAAGTCGGGGTTGTACGAAAAGTGTGTGGCAAAGTGCTATTGGTATGATCGCGTTTTGATTGCAAACTGCGATGAGATTGGTTTCATTCCAACTAAAAAACTCGTTGAAATTCTCACCTTGGTGCGCCAGCACGAAAATACCGTTTAAGCTTGTGTGCTTCCGTCGACAAGCGGCGAGTAACGTACGTGAATTTCGACTTTAGTCAACTTTCTCATTCCAAGCTTGCGACGCGTACTTCTCCCGCGCCAAGCTTTGCGTCTTTGATTGAGGCCATGGACCAAAGATGGTGTCAGTTTTCCACTGGCGGCGGATGGCGTCGCCTAGTTTTCTGGTCGTAGCAGGGATGCTGCCGACGAAGTCGTCGTGGGGGCGGTCGGCACGGTAGTCGGGGGTGCGTTTGGGCCAGTCGAGGCATTTGCCGATCAGGGATCGGTCGAAGTTGCAGATCATCGTGCCGTGGTAGAGCATCCAGTTGCGTTTGCAGCGCAAACTGTTGCCGGAGACTTTGCGGTGGTTGATCGTTAAATCGCAGATTCCCTCGATCGCCGTTTCGATTCCCAGTCGCCCAACTGCAGCGGCCATGTTTTGCATGACAAATTGATGGGCCTGGTCCAGCATTCTCAGTTCGGGGCGGCGGCGGTAGTCCAGCAGTACGCCGTACATCAAACAGCCCGGCCCCGCCACGATCGACGCGCCGCCGGTGACACGCCGGAAAACGGGGATGTTGTTGGCTTTGCAGTAGTCGTGATTCACTTCGCTTGAGTAGGAAGAACTACGACCGATGACCACAAAATTTTCCGCAGGCTCCCACAGACGCAATACCTCGGGATGGTCGTCGGTGCGTTCGGCGGTTTCAATCAGCGCTTCATCGAGCGCCAAGTTTTCAGCCGGGGAGGCAAGGGTGAGTCTCAATAGCTGCATGGCGTCCGAGTAGGGCCGGTTCCCACCGGCCGCGTTGAGCGAAGTTCGACGATAGGCGGTAGTCACCGATCACGTTTATCAGCTTGTTAATTGAATCTATTTGGCTAAACGAGGCAAGCTATCGCCGTGGACGCTGGCGAAATAACACAAACCAGATGTCCTTAAACGGTAGCGATTATCTTGGTTGTGCCGTTTGTTGCTTACGCAGTTTCAAATATGCGACCATAACTTTCGACAATGGTCGAACTGACCGATTCGTCGTTCGCCGCTGGAGAGTTTTCGACATACAATACAGAAGGCGATCCGGGATGGTTCGCCGTTCCATTTTGCCGCGATTTTGCCTGCACTGATGTCTGCAAGATCTCCGCCCCGTCGATAAGTGATGTTACTGGTATGTCTTTACGAACCATTTTCGCTGCCGTTTCTTTGTGCGCCCTTTTCACGCTCACCGCCGCTCCTGCCGTCGATGCTCAAACGGCGGGTCCGATTACCTACAAAACCTACGACCAAACTTTCTATCGAGAGGAACCGGTTAAAGCTTGGAAATGGGTCGAAGAGGAGGTAACCGAGACGACTCGGAAAAGTCGTTGGGTACAGGAATACGACACAGAAAAACTGGAACGTACCAAGGTTACTTACCGGCCGATTGAAAAGACCAGCGAGCGTATTGAGAAATACACGGAGCTCGAGCCGGTAACCGTTACGAAGTATCGGGAAAAGGAAATCGAGGAGACCAGCTACGAAACAGCCGTTGAGATGAAGGAAGAAACGGTCATCGTAAAAAAGCCTGTCGTTGAAACGGTGATGCGAGACAAAGAGTTCAAGGTCCGCGAAAAGGTCACCGAAGAGTCTTTTGAATACAAACCGACCACGACGCTCAAACCGGTAGCTGTTCCCGAGACAAC
>CALDEW010000393.1 GCA_937942355.1 uncultured Pirellulaceae bacterium
TTGCTCGACTATGACACGGTTGTTCTCAATTGCGTCTGCATAGAAAATTCGAAACAGCATGGTTGCCGTTGTGTGCTCTCCGGGGCAGAGAACGCGGTAGGGGCGTTCGGTGGGATCGTCAATTGTCATCCCGGCTGATGCCGAAAGCAACAACGGTCCGACGCCGAAACCTAGTGCCGAACCCGATGGGAGGACTTTTGTTTGATCGGACAGGATCGCGGCGGCGTGGAAACTGGCTTTGGCCACGTCAAAACGCTGCCCGAACAATCCATCGTTGAGTTGTTGAATGTCCAGCAATTGAATGTCGAAATCCAGCGAGTGGAGGTCGATCTTTTTTTCGATAATTCCATGGAAGGCGAACGTATCGTTGGGACAAGTCGAGATCGCGAGTGAGATTTTTCGGTTCATGGTTTCTCCTCCAACGCGGCTCCCAGTTCGATGGCGGCGCTGTTGAGCGCTTCTTTGATGCGCCAATTCGCTTTGTCGCGGTCGCCGGCCACGTTGGAGATGCCGCGAATGATCGTCAGCGGCACGTCTCGTAATCGGCAGGCCATCGCCACGGCGAAGCCCTCCATGTCTTCGGCGGCAGCTCCGTAGCGTTGCTGTCGGAGCTGAGCTTGGGCTGGCGTCGCCGAAGCGGCACACACGGTCAGCAATTGAAAAGATGCATCGGTGCCGAGTTCGATTGTGTCGTTGATCGCCGGACGGTGTTGATCGCCGGCGAACTGAGGCCACCCCAAATCGTTGGCGGATTGGAATTCACTACCCGCACCAACGCCGATTCCGTCGACGGTCACGGTCCCAAAACGATAGGCTTGGCCGACCGTTAAATTGCTTTGGGGCGAAAGATAGGCACCTGCGATGCCCAGTAGGATTACTCGTCTGGGTTGGTGGGTGGTGATCGCCTCGGTGGTGATGGCAGCTGCCGCAACTGGACCGAAGCCGCAGTGGGTGATCACTGCGTTGGTCTTCTCTAAATATCCAGACAACTGCGGTGCGATCAAATCGCTTTCGAAGGCGGTGGGAATGAGGATTAAATGATCGGTTGGCAAAATGCGGCTCGCGGGGGAATCTGGGCGCGGTTGTTATAAACAATCGCTAGCATAACTTCGATTGCGTACGTTGGGGAACTCTTCTAGTATCCCGCAGAATTTTTTCTGTTTTCACCATCGCATCGTACTTCTGCCAACGTAGCTGATATGACTCCCAACGATAAGGCCAGAGGGGAAAAGCCCACAGATGACAAGCAGTTTTTCTGCATTCGTGGGCACATGAAATCCGGTACCAACTGGGTGTGTCGTCTGCTGAACCTCCACCCCGACATCCATAGTAGCGGCGAGTATCACTGGAACAAGTACTTTGATACTTACCAACAAAACCGAAAAATCTTGGTCAACATTGACCGTATCGAATCAGAATCTGGGACGATTCGAAAGCACCTCGAAGAGATGGTGCGTGGCTGCATGGTTGAACTGGCCGATCCGGCGGCTCGATTGATTGGTGACAGAACGCCGACGACGATTCATCCCGTTATCTTGAAAGACGCATCTTACGTGTGCGTTATTCGTGATCTGCGCGACATCCTTGTCAGTAAGGCCTTTCATACGCTCAACGCTCCGCGCGTGCTGTCCAACTTTAACGTGGACGAAAAATTGAAAGCGCTAAAGCCAAAGTTTGATGCTGATCCGTGGTACTTTCAAAAGCAACCTCATGAGCTATTGAACTGTGAGGACTTTATCCGGAAGACTTGCCGGACTTGGAAAAGGACCATTAACGCGGACCATCAGACGGCGAAGGTTCACAAAAACATCAAAGTCAAATTCGTTAAGTACGAAGATTTGCACAAGAACTTTCGCCCCGTACTGAATCAACTGTTTCGATTTCTGGATGCCGATCCTTCTCTGGTGACCTTGATCCCTAAGTGGATTCAACCTGGGCACCGCCAAGAGAAGCCCAACGGTTTTAACCGCAAGGGGCAAGTCGGTGACTGGCGGAACTACATGACCGCATCTGCCAAATCGTGGATCAACGAAGAAGCAGGCGACGAGCTGGTAAAGCTTGGGTATATCGAATCTTTGGATTGGTCATTCGAAGATGTTGGACGTAAACGCGTCGCGTAGCGGCCCGCCGAAGCGGGATTTCGAATTTATGATTTCTAATTTCTAAATTTGAAATTCGAATTTTTTTTGAAATAGAACTCTGAAGCGATAGAAACTGTTGCTGCCGAGGCGTTGAAGCTAGGGGCTACTGCAATTCAACGATACCATCGGACATTAGTTCGGGAGCCTCGTCTTCCAACCCACTGATCCCCGTCACGAATTCGAGATCACTCATCGTGCGTTCGGTTTCCTTCATGCTATCGGCAACCATGTCAATCTGATCGCTGATGTATTCGGGATCTTGGCGATTGACAGAAATCTCTGAAAGTGACTTGATCTTGTTTTCCACTCGGTCAAGCTCAAGCGTCACGAATAAGTAATTCGATTTCGCTTGTTCGTAATTCTCCTTGCGCTCTTGTAGCGTCTTTTGATTATCCAACAGCGTTCGACGAAGCTTTTCGGCGCGCTCAGGTTTATCATCAGATTTCAAAATATCTAATTGGCTGTCGATCTTCTTCAAATCTGAATCGATGCGTTCCTCAGAAACGGTGTCCATAAAACGATGCAGCGAATGCTGCGAAAACAACAGCCGTAGAAAAACCCACAGCAGCCGATCCAAGCCTCGGTTTTGCATGCTTTCCAAATGAGAGTCATCCAGCGCCGATGGATCCTTCATGTCCGAAGAGATCTGCCCGATGTGGTGGCAGCGTCGCCGCAATGATTCGTAGCGATCATAAGAATCCTCGGGCAGCTGTTTCTTAATCCGTTTGAGAATTTTTTCGTTCTGGGTAGTCGATTGGTTTCGTTTTTCTTTAGCCGCCTGTGCATTAACGTAGCTTTGGAATTTTGGATGAGTCCCGATCAAACCCAGATAAGCCGTTTCAGCGGCCAACACGATCGGCATCGCAATCTCCGGTTGCCCGGTAAGCGCGGCAAATCCCATCCCTCCTGCAAACAGCAGCAGGTTCCAACGATTCATAAAAGCAGTTTTGATGTAGCGTAACACGAGTCTTCGAACGAAATTCTTTGTCTAAGGCTAAAACGAGGTTGTCTTATTATACGATTATCGGCCGTTGGGCTCGATCACGTTCATTATTCGTTAATTAGCCGTCTTCATTAGGATGATTCCGCAGAAACGGAGGGTTTTCGCCGGCAAGTTCGGCCAGCGCGTTGGCCGCTGCGCGCTGTTCGGCCACCTTTTTGTTCTTGCCCCAAGCCGCACTGAAAGTCTTTTTATCCACCCGCGCCGAAACGTTGAACCATTTCGAGTGATCGGGGCCCCAATCATCGAGCAACTGGTAAAACGGCGGCAGCCCAAACCGTTTCTGGGCGTATTGTTGGAGCTGGGATTTGTAGTTGATGTCCAACCCGCCACCATCAGCTTCTTCGACGTGCCGAATCACAAAGGGCATTAAGAACTTGCGAGCCGCTTTCACTCCGCCGTCTAAAAAGATCGCTCCCACGATCGACTCAAACACATTAGCCAACAGAGAATCAGGGACTTGGCCTCCCGCGGAACCGACGCCTTTCCCGACCACCAAGAGCTCTTGAAGTTTCATCTCGCGTCCGATCTTGGCGCAAGTCCTCCGGCTGACGACGTTGGATTTGATTTTGGTCAGGTCACCTTCGAGATATTCCGGAAATTCATGGAACAAGTAGTCGCAGACCACAAACCCCAGTACCGAATCGCCCAGGAACTCCATCCGTTCGTAGGAATTGAGTCGTGTGTCAGCGAAGGACGAATGGGTTACCGCTTCAACGATCAGCGTAGGATCATCAAAGCGGTAGCCCAAACGTTCTTCACAACGTCGGACGATCGCTTTGTGCGTCTCCGATAATTGATCCGAAGTAACCATATTCCGCAGCGACTAAATTTTCAGGGTTAGATGTGTGATTGGTTTGTCGTAACTTTATCGCCGGCATCTCACCGAAGTGGATCGAGACTTTACGAAGACTCAGATTGGACGACGCGTTTGCCCTTCATGTGTTCGGCAATCGAAAAGGCCATCTCCATCGCTTGATCATAATTCAAACGCGGGTCCACGGCGCTTTTGTAAGCGCGCTCCAAATCTGGTTCACCCACATTGGACACACCGCCGATGCATTCGGTGACATTGTCGCCGGTCAGTTCCAGATGAACACCGCCCAGGATCGTGCCTTTGGCTGCGTGAATTTTGAACTGCGACTCCAGCTCCGACGCGATTTTTTCAAAACTACGTGTCTTAATACCGGTCTTGGTGGAGAACGTGTTACCGTGCATGGGATCGCAGCAGTGCAGCACGTCTAACTTTGCCGCCTCAACGGCATCAATAATGATCGGCAACTTTTCTTCGACCTCGTCGACGCCGTAACGATGGATTAGTGTGATTCGACCAGGTTCTTCGTCCGGGTTGAGCACATTGATCAAGTTCACCAATTCGTCTGGATCGAATTTTGGCCCGACTTTGATACCGACCGGGTTGCAGATACCTTTTAGGTATTCCACATGAGCCCCGTTAACGTCACGGGTTCGGTATCCCAACCACGGCAAGTGCGTGCTCATGTTGTACCAGCCATCCCGACGCGGAACACGGCGAGTTTGAGCCTGCTCGTATTCTAAGTGCAATGCTTCGTGCGAAGTGAATACTTCGACGGAATCACTTTGGCGAATCGAGGCGCCCATAACCGCTTCCATGAACCGCAGCGAACTGGTAATCGAAGTCACCATCTCATGGTACTGATCGGCGCGAGGTGAATCGCTGGCGAAATCAAGATCCCAGTTCTCGGGATGATGCATGTCCGCAAACCCACCGGCAGTCAATCCGCGAATGAAGTTCAACGTCAGCGCTGCACGTTCGTAGCCTCGCAGCAGCAATTCAGGATCGGGAACGCGATCGCTCTCGGTGAACGGAGACCGATTTACTAAATCGCCTCGGTAAACGTCCAGGGTCTGTCCGTCGCGCGTTTCTTTGTCGTTGGATCGGGGTTTGGCGTACTGTCCTGCGATGCGTCCGACACGAATGACCTTTGACAGTGATCCGTAGATCAAGACAAAGCTCATCTGCATCAGCACTTTTAGGTTGCGGACCAGCGCGTCAGGTTCGCAGTCATCCAAGCTTTCGGAACAATCACCGGCTTGTAATAGGAACGCATTGCCACGTGCCGCTTCAGCCAGCTGATCCTTCAGGCTTTCGATCTCCCAGCTGGTCACCAACGGGGGCAGCTGGCCCAGCCGCGCGACGGCGTCCTGGAGCTTTTCCTGGTCGGGGTAAGTCGGTTGCTGAAGAACCTGTTTTTTCCGCCACGACGACGGCGTCCAATTATTAAGCGTAGCGTTTGACATAAAATGGGGTTACTTGTGAGCTGTTAGAAGCAAGTGCTATTTGAAGGGCCAATTGTGGTCATTTTTGGCACTTTGAAAATAGCCATATAAAAATACCGTCCAGACTTCGGATTTTAAGATAATTGACGTTTGTCGTAATCAGCGGCCAAAATATTGGCTTGGGAACAATATCGCTCATTTCGAGGGGAAAGTTCATTTTAAGATCACGGTTCGGGGCCTGTTGGTTAAATCCTTCGCGCGATAACGCTTGAAGAATCCTAACCCGAACGCGTGAGCGAGGGATTATTGGTTTCCGCTAGTTCCCTCGCTTCCGCGTTCGGGTTGTGTCCCTCGCTTACGCGTTCGGGTTGTGAAATCTACAGCTGGGCCTCAGCACCGCACCTTTGCCCGTTCGCGACCACGAAGAGTCGCCGCCCAAGGTTTCGAGCACCTCCAGCGGGATTTTTCCCAATATTCCCTCCTCTCCGGCGAACCTACATCCAACAACAGTTTGCGACATAGCGGTTCGCGCGAAAGCTACAATCGGAATGACCGGCAGAACGTTAACGCCGGTTACGGCGACGGCCACCTGAAAATGGCTGTCTCTTTGGTTGGCGTCGAAAAACGGCCGTTTTTCTTCGGACAACCGTTAGCCGCAAACTATTGTTTTCGACCCTTACGCACACGCTGCAGAAAAAGAAGTCATGGAATTCTTCAACGAAATCACCTCCGCTGCCAACTTCATTCCGACCGTCTTGGTTGGTTTGGTGTTGTTGTATTGGATCATGATCATCATCGGTTTCATCGGGATGGACGCGATTGATCTCGATTTTGATGCGGATGTCGATGCAGACATGGATTTCGAGGTTGGTGGTCCAGGCATCTTTGCCTCGTTGACGCATTTTTTAAACATGCAAGACGTGCCGATCGTGATCGTGGGAAGTTTCTTCATCATTTTTTGGTGGATCATTACCGTCAGCGTCAACCATCTGATCAACCCTGATCAGGGCGTGTTAATTTCGCTGGCGATTTTACTTCCGTGTGTGGGGGCAAGCTTGTTCCTGACCCGATTAGCGACCCTGCCGTTGGCAAAAGGGTTCAAGAACTACGACGAATTTGAAGACGCGCGTGAGCGATTAATTGGATCAATCACGACCGTCACCTCAAGCACAGTTACGACCGAATCGGGGCGAGTCGAACTGACTACTGATGGCCCCGAAATCACCATGAACGCGCGGACTTTGCCGGGCGTCCAATTGGCCAAAGGCGATGCCGCAAAAATCATCGCGTATGACGAACAAACCGACATTTATACAGTCGAACTATCGAAGTGGGAGAAAACCGAATGCTGATTCTATCGAACAACCTTTTATCCGCGCCCTTCCTTGCAGCAGGGTTCTTTGGTGAACTGGGCTTGGTCGTCCTGGCCATCGTCTTGCTTTTGGTGGTCGGCTTAGCCGTTCTCATCGTCCGCTGTTGGCACAAGGTCGCTCAAGGTTCGGCCTTGGTGAAAAACGGTATGGGAGGAACGAAAGTCAGTTTCTCCGGTATGGTTGTCATTCCGATCCTGCACAAAGTCGAACTGATGGATATCTCGGTCAAACGCATCGAGATCGCCAGAAGTGGCGAAGACGGTTTGATCTGTAAAGACAATATTCGTGCCGACATCAAAGTGGTGTTCTTTGTCCGCGTCAACAAGCAGATCGAAGACGTCAAACGTGTGGCTCAATTCTTGGGTTGCCGCCGAGCATCCGAAGAAGCAGCCTTGAGTGCCCTGTTTGAGCCAAAGTTTTCTGAGGCCTTAAAAACGGTTGGTAAGCAATTTAACTTCGTCGAACTGTACAACATGCGGAACGAATTCCGTGAGCAGATCGTCGACATCATTGGCACCGATCTAAATGGCTACGTCTTGGACAGCGCCGCGATCGACTACCTTGAGCAGACTGAGCTTGAGAAGCTGAATCCCAACAATGTTCTGGACGCCGAAGGTATCAAGAAGATTACCGACCTGACCGCGAACGAGCAAACACGCGCTAACTTTATTACACGCGAAAAAGAGAAAACGCTGAAGAAGCAAGACGTGGAGGCGCGTGAAGCGATCCTCAACCTCGAACGTCAGCAAGCCGAAGCCGAAGAAAAGCAGACTCGCGAAATTGCCGAAATTATGGCGCGAGAGCAAGCCGAAGCGGCCGTCGTTCAGGAAGAGGAACGGCAACGCAAAGAAACGGCTCGTATCACGGCCGAAGAAGCGATCCAGGTCGCCGAAGAGAACAAGCTTCGTTCGATCATTGTCGCCGCCAAGAGCAAGGAACGCACTGACGCGGTCGAAAGCGAGCGTGTCGAAAAAGATCGTGGCTTAGAAATCACTGAACGCGAACGCATCGTCACGTTGGCTCAGATCGACAAAGAAAAAGCGGTCGAAGTCGAAAAGAAAAACATCCAAGACGTCATCCGCGAACGTGTCATTGTCGAACGGGCGGTTGTCGAAGAAGAAGAGAAGATCAAAGACACCCGTGAGTTTGCCTCTGCCGATCGTAAGAAGCAAGTCGCCGTAACCGAGGCTCAAGAGTTGGCCGAACAGGCGAAGGTCAAGCAGGTCAAAGCAGCTTTGGCGAACAAGGAAGCGGCCGATCTGGAAGCTCA
>CALDEW010000394.1 GCA_937942355.1 uncultured Pirellulaceae bacterium
GCCGATCTCAACAACAGCATCATGTGGGTGGATTGGATCCGCGTCTACGAACTCTCCGACCAAAAATAGACGCTCGCAGAGTCATTGTTAACGTTTTGCGAAGCGAGTCTTCTTTCAGGGATAAGATCCCATTATCGCCAACCGGATTTCTTACCAGAATCCTCCGCAGTGTCCTCTATTGGTTGACAGCAATCAACGCGCACAGTGCATCAAGTGTCAACACTTTGGCTCTCAAGCGCCTTAACCTTCTTGTGTGATCGCCACATCCCTAACAACCGACAGTTCTTACGAGTGCACGATATCCGGTTGTAGCTGCGGGTGAACTCAAGTGCCAGTCAGGGCATCAAAAGGTTCGAAAACAATGTAGTGGCGCGGTATGCGCACAAGCCACCTCAGGAATCTCTTTTCTCTCGCTTCCGTTTAAGGCAATTTCGATGTCATTCTCTGACAAGCACTATCTTTCATTCTTTGAGCGACTTGAAGACCGCGTTCTCTTTGACGGAGTGCCTGATGCGACATTCATCTCCATGCCAGCCGAACACGCAGCTCCAACGGCCCCTCAAGCGTCACCACTGAATCAATCACAAGCCCCTTCACCAACCGAACTGATCGTCATTGATTCCAACGTGCAAGACAGCGACGTACTTCTACAGTCACTGATCGAATCCAATCCGTCAACGGCTTTTACGATTCACATCCTCGACGTCAGCACCGATGGCGTCCAGCAAATCACTGACTTCCTTTCGATATCCAACAGTCAATTTGAAGCCGTCCACATTCTCTCACACGGCAACGCTGGAAACGTGCAACTGGGCAACACACAGCTCAACACCGACAACGTCAGCCACTACGTCGATGAACTGGCCTCTTGGTCATCTTCTCTAACCCAGGACGCAGATCTTCTTTTCTACGGATGCGAATTAGCCTTTAACGCCGATGGCCAATCACTGATTCAAACCGTCAGCGCCGTCACCGGCGCCGATGTGGCCGCGTCGATCGACGTGACGGGTGATTCCGCCCAAAGCGCTGACTGGCATCTGGAATATGTCACCGGTCACGTCGAAACTCAAGCGCTATCATCACACAACTGGTCCGGCACGCTGGCCATCGAAGCCACCGACGGCGCTGTCACGATCGAAAACGCCGAAAACTCAGCCGCCGGCACAATCACGTTGACCAACAACGGCGATCCCGAAGTTGTCACCGTGATCAACACGCCGACGCGCGTTGGCCAGATGCTCGAGCGCGTCTGGCAGTTCAACGAAACGGCCGACACCGGCCGCGCGACCTACGTTTTCGACGTCAGCGGCATTGCGGGCATCAACGCAACCATCGCTTCAGAATTTGGCTTGATCGTTTCCGATCAACCTGACCTTGCCGACGGACCTAACACGACGACACTCGTCGCCAGTGGCTACGATGCGGCCAACGGGCTGGTCTACTTTCATCAAGTCGACCTGAATTCCGGGGACTACTTCGGACTGGCCACCGAAGTCGTTCAAGACAACTATTCCGTCTTTCCAACGGCGACGGGCTTGGAAGACAATTCCATTGATCTTGGGCTGACTCTATCGCCGTCGCTGACCCAAGGTGGTCAGTTACAAGACATCATCGCCACCGACGCCGGGTTTCGGGCAGGCAACGCCGGTACCACGACGACCGATTTCTTTATTCCTGCGGGAACGACCGGGATTAGGATCACTGGGTATTCCACGCGCGACATCGGAACCGCAGCCAGCGACCTTTACAACGATGACTATCAATTCCTCAATGTCAGTATCGATCTAAACACAGAAACCTCCAACGGCTACATCGGCCACATCATTGACCAAGGTCCCAGCCGCAGCGACCAGTTTGGCTTCAGCGATGCTCCTTTGGGCTCACCAATTTTGACCGGTGGCGGCACCATCGTCGGTGATGCCAACGACAACATCAACCCAACCTTCACGATCGTCGATGGCGTTTTGATGATCGAAGAAAATCACCAACTGCAAACGGCCTACCATGTCGAGTATCTGACCAACGCCACCAGCAGCGCTGAATTCATTCGTACGTCATCCGCCGTTCTGCAAAACAACGATCAATCGCTGGCCACGTTAACCGTGCCAGCCAACGCCGACTTTTTGGTGGTCAACATCACTGACGCGGCGGCCGGGTCAAACTCCCGAATCGAATACAAAGGCAACAGCCGCGTCTACATTGACCTCGCGACCCTGCAGGCATCGGGCGTTGTTGCGGCTGAAATCGGCGAAACCGACACGCGTGTTGTGGCTTACGGATTTGAAGACTACGACGTCTCATCAGTTACCAATGGCTCCATCCTGTCAGGCGCCGGCACGATTGTCGGTGACACGACGGGACTTGCCAACGTCATCAATGACAATCAAATCTACATCGACGCTTCAGGCAATCTGGTCATCGACCGCAACAATTCTTTTGCCGGCACTTTCAATAGCCTAATCACTGTCGAATACTACGAACGCAGACCCTTCGGATCCTCGGCTGAGCAACTTGGCGAAGCGACCGATTATGGTTTTTGGAACTCGGACCCGTCCAACCCAACTTCGACGCTTGAATTCGACATCCCTGACAACGCGACCTTGGGGATTTTGAACCTGACCCAGAACGGCACCAACACCAATGATACGAACGAAAATTCGGGGGCTGCATTCGCCGTCATCGACCTGGCCAACGGGACCAGCAGCGGCTCGATTTACTTCGTCCGCGCCGGTAGCCGGGTTGACCTGGTGGGATGGGATGCGACCCCCTTTGGAACAGCCTTCTTTGACGACCCCAACTCGATCAGCAACCACACCACCATCAATCAGTTCGTCGACCCCTTCGCTGGAACGGCGACATTCAACCTAATCAACGGCGGCACAACACTGGAATTAGCAGTCAACAGTGACAGCGGTGGCACCCAATCTTTCCTCGATTATTTTGCCGGTGGTCAAGTCGAATGGTTCGGGGCAGCTCCGTTTGAAGTTTCCGGTTCTGTTGCCGGAGGCTCGTTCAGTCAAGGAACCCTAAACCCGGTGACGGGCAACTTCGAACTGACAATTGCCGAAGCGTCAATGGGCCTGTCTTATATCCCACCCACACACGTCTCGGGCACCGTTCCCGTCGACATAATGCTACGCATCGGCGATGAAACAGAAACCACCGCCGTGACCATCCAAGCCGTTATCGACCCTATCGATTTCAGCATGGTTCCCGACGCATGCGGCGATGAAGACACCGACATCCCGATCACCGCCAACATCACACCAACCTTCGTCGATCAGGACGGCAGCGAAACGCTGACATCGCAAGTCCTTTCCAACATCCCGATCGGCCACACACTGACCGATGGCACCAACACTTTTGTCTCCTCCGCCGGTAGCCAGTCGGTTGACATTACCGCTTGGAATGCCAGTTCCATCACCTACCGAGCCAACCCCAACGAAAGTGGCACCTTCACCGTCACCATGGACGTCGATTGGCAAGACGTCGGAGGCGGAGTCACCGATACCGATTCGATGCAGACCACCTTTGACGTCGTCGTCAAACCGATCAATGATCCGCCGGTCGCGGTCGATGACTTTTACACCGTCCTTGGCAACACAACACTAACCACGACTGTCGCCAATGGAGTCCTAAACAACGACAGCGACCCCGAAAGTGACCCTCTAACAGTTAACACAACGCCGCTTTCAGGGCCAAGCAACGGAACGCTTACTTTAAACAGCGACGGCACGTTCACTTACATACCCAACTCAGGATTCTCTGGGCCAGATTCATTCGACTACGAAATCAGCGATGGCAATGGAGGCACAACAACCGCAACTGCCTTCATCGACGTTTCCGATCCCGTCACCGGCCCCTTGGACGCGATGGACGACGCGGTCACGACTAACGAAGAAACGTTGATCAACATCGCCGTGATGGCAAACGATGACCTGCCGACCACCGGTGCGTTTAATATTCAATCCACCACACCGCCAAGCAACGGGGCGATCACGGTTCTGCCCAACGGAACGATTGACTACACGCCAAACCCGGACTTCTTTGGCACCGATACGTTTACCTATACGCTGGCCGATGCCAGCGGACGCACCAGCACCGCAACAGTAACCGTGACCGTCCTCAACGTCCAAGACCCGCCTGTTGCGAACGCCGACAGCGGCAGCACTCCCGAAGACACGACGCTGCCCAGCATCAACATTCTGTCCAACGATAGCGACCCCGATAACGATCCACTGACGGTGACAATGGCGATCGCCGCCAACGGAACCGTTGTCATCAACGCCGATGGCACCATCGACTATACCCCCAACCCCGGTTTCAACGGCACCGACACTGTCAACTACACGATCAGCGACGGCAACGGCGGGTTCGCCTCCAGCACCGTCTTGATCAATGTGGTTCCTGTCGCCGATCCGCCAACATCAGCCGACAACGCCGTTACGACCGTCGAAGATATTTCTTACACGTTCGTCGCCAGCGATTTCCCCTTTGCCGACCAGGACGCCGGCGATTCTCTGGTCACCGTCCGAATTGACAGCCTGCCGGCGGACGGACAACTGCTGGTTAACGGCAATCCCGCCACCGCTGGCCAAATTGTTTCGTTGACCGAAATCAACAACGGCAATTTGATTTTCGTTCCTGACCCGGATGACTTTGGCAACAACTACACAACCTTCGACTTCTCTGTCAGCGACGGCATCCTGTTCCAAACGACGCCCAACACAATGACGGTCAACGTGACGCCGGTTCAAGATCCTCCGATCGCGACCGACAACGCAATCACCGTCAACGAAGATTCAACCGCCAACCAACTGGGCTTGGCCACGCCAACGGATGTCGATGGTGATACACTCACCGCGACCGTAACCGGTCTACCAACACAAGGAACTGTTTTCTTGGCCAATGGTGTCACGGTCGTCAACAACGGCGACATGCTCACGATGGCCCAGTTAACCAGTTTGGTCTACGACGCTCCGACTGTCTTCACCGTCGCGGGCGCCGGCAGCTTCACCTACGACGTCACCGACGGCACCGACACCGACAGCGGTCAAGTCGACATCACGATCGTGCCGGTGAACGATCCCCCGGTAGTCGATCTCAATGGACCTGCTGCCGGTGAAGATTACGCCGACACCTTCACCGAAGGCGGGCCGCCGGTCGCTTTAGCCGATGCAACCGTTGCCGTTACCGACCAAGATGATATCCGAGTGCCGTTTGTAAAAATTGACTTCGACGCCAGCACCCTTCTGGATGCGGGCGATGAATTCTTGGAGATCGGCGGAGTTGATTTCCAGCTTGATGCCGCCACCAGCTCCACAACCACTGTCACCATCGGCACCACCGACTACGACGTCACTTTCACCGCAGCAACAGCGCGTTTTGATATCGTCCGCACTGACGGACTCGAAATGACGCTGGCCCAAGCCGAAGTTGTCCTTCGCACGACGGCCTATCGAAACGATTCGGTACTTCCCACCGTTGGCGATCGCGATTTTGACATTTGCACAAACGATGGCGATGCTGATAGTAACACCGCAACCACCGTCATCAGTGTGGTGCGTGACTCAGAACCCGCCGAGTGGTCGATCACGGGTTCAGCCACCGTTATTGATGGCAACAGCGCGACTTATACCGTATCACTTTCGAATCCGCTGCGCGGCGGAGAAACGGCTTCGGTTGATCTTGGGTTGATGGACATCGACACAACCAGCGCCGACTACGGGCCTTTGAGCACGGCAATCAATTCGGCGGTCGCTGCCTATTCGGGACCGGGAACGCTTGCCTTTAATGGAACCACGCTGACCTTCACCAGCGACGGCACCGGCGCGATGACTCCGCTGTCGATCACCTTGCCGACAACGCCTGATGGAGCCTACGAAGGCGACGAAGACTTCGCGATCAACCTTTCCAATCCGGCCAGCACCACCGGCGAAACGATCACCATCGACGCGGCGGCGGATGAAGTCGTCACCACGATCATCGACAACACGCCAGCGCCCACGGTAATGATCACAGGCGGTTCTGCAATCGAAGGCAATCCCGTCAGGTTCCGCATCGATCTGGATGTTGCGTCCTTTGAAGACATTGTCTTGGACCTGTCTGTCGCCAGCGGATCAGCGACCGCGGGCGCTGATTTTGAAACGACCAACTTTGAATACTTCGACGGCACGGTATGGTTGCCCGCGACTGCCGGCACACAAGTCACCTTACCCGCCGGCACAACGGCGCTGAATGTGCGCGTCGATTCGGTTCAAGAAACGCTGGTCGAACCCGACGAAACGTTCACCATGTCCGCAACCGTGATCTCCGGGACCGTCACCAACGCCAGCGATACGGGGACCGGCACAATCATCAACGACGATGTGGCGAACATCTCTATCGATGACGTCACCGTCGATGAAGACAACGGGACAATAACTTTTACAATTTCATTAGACCAACCCTCGGTCACCCCGGTTTCAGTCGACTGGGCCACCTCCAACGGTACCGCCACGGGCCTTGACTTCACCGCGGCTTCGGGAACTGCTAATTTTGCCCCGAGTGTGCAAACGCAAACGGTGACGATCGCAATCACCCAAGACAACATCTTCGAAGGACCACACTCGTTTGATGTAAACCTTTCCAATGCCAGCGGCGGCACAATTCTTGACGGGCTGGGCGTGGGAACCATCATCGACGACGGCACCGGACCCAACGGTAGCGACGATGATCGTCCAATCCTCAGCGTCGACAATGTGACATCGACCGAAACGGTAGACACTCACGCCGTCTTTACTCTCAGCCTATCCAACCCAAGCATTCAGAACACCGACCTATCTCTGGCGTTGGTCGATGCGACCGCAACCAGCGGTGCCGACTACGGACCGGGACTGGAGTTTTTCGATGGGACCGCTTGGCAAGCCGTCACCGGCAGCGTCACGATCCCTGCGGGTTCGACCTCGGTTCAAGTCCGCACGCCGATCATTGACGATCCGATCGCCGACAACAACGAAACTTATATGCTGGTCGCGACGCGCGTCAACGGAACCACATTCAACACCAGCGCGACCGGCACCGGCACGATCCTTGACGATGCTGACCCAACACTGGTCAGCATCACCGGTCCAGCCAGCGTAACCGAAGGCGCTTCAGCCGTTTACAACATCTCGATCGACAACACACCGATCACACCGGTCGCCCTGACCTTCACTTACACCGGTACCGCGAACAACGGAACGGACTACACCGGAGTCGCCACGATCACGATTCCCGCAGGCTCCAACACCGGTACGGTCACGATCCCCACGATCGACGATACGCTGGGCGAACCGCTTGAGAATTTCACAATCACGATCAATTCTGCCACCGGCGGTTCGTTTGAAGACTTCCAAATTGATCCGACCGACTTCCAAGTCACCACCGACATCATTGACGATGACGTGCCGGCGATTGACGTCAACGATGTCATTGTCACCGAAGGCGCAGATCCCTTCGCTGAATTCACAGTTGAACTTAGTAACCCAACCTTTGAAACGATCGCCTTCAGCATTTCCGCAACCAGCGTATCGGCCAACGGTGAAACGGTCGACTTTGGAATTCTGGGGCTGGATGAACTGGAAGTCTTCAACGGTACCACCTTCGTGCCGGCCACGTCGGCATCCTTCGCCCCCGGTGACACGACGATCCTCATGCGGACGCCAATTACCGATGACGCGTTCGCAGAAGGCATCGAAACATTCACCGTCACCGTGACCACAACGGCGGGAACGACTTCCAACCCGTCGGACACCGGAACGGGCACGATCCAAGACGACACGTCAGACCCCGAAACGGTTTTGGTTTCGATCGTGGGTCCACCGTCGGTCGTTGAAGGGGCGACCACCACCAATTACACGATCGACTTGACCGATCCAATGGGTCAGCCCATCAATGCGGCAGAAGACGTGACGGTTACGTTGGCCTACACCGGAGTCGCCGCCGATGGTTCGGACTACACGGGCCTGGCCACCGTCGTGATTCCAGCGGGATTTGATTCAGGCACTTTCACCTTGCCGACAGTGAACGATTCGCTGTACGAAGGCAGTGAAGACATTATTATCACCATCGACAGCGTTACCGGTGGCGGATTTGAAGGCATCGCTGCCGATCCGACCGCGGATTCGGTGACGACCTTGATCATCGACACCGCCGACATCCCAACGGTCGCCATCAACGACGTGACTTCCGTCGAAGGCACCGATAATTTCGCGCGATTCAACGTCACCCTTTCTAATCTGTCATTCGAAGACATCGACATCAGCTTGGCTTTGGCTGGCGGCACAGCACTCGGTGGCGGCGTCGACTTTGGCTCCGCGGGTGCCGGCAACCTCCAGTTCTTCGACGGGACAAACTGGGTCGATGCAACCACCGCGACAATCCTTGCCGGCGATTCGATTGCTGAATTCCGAGTCCCCATCACCGACGATTTGATCGACGAACCGATCGAAAACTACACACTGACCGTCGATGTTACCGCGGGAACAACGACCAACATCCAAGTCATCGGCACCGGCACCATCATCGACGACGATCCCGCGCCCGACGTGACGATCGACAACGCGACGGCAAACGAAGGCGACCCGCTGGTCTTCAATGTGACCCTTTCCAACCCATCCAGCCAAGCGATCGTGTTGGACTTCGCGGCCAGTGATACCACCGCCACCGCCGCGACCGACTACAACGCGGCCGCTTTTGAGTTCTCCACCGATGGCGGTGCGACTTGGATGGCTGCCGCCGGCGGTTCCCAAGTCACGATTCCCGCTGGATCGACCGGGATTCAGGTGCGCGTGATGACCACCGAAGACCTGACGCTGGAAACAACCGAAACGATGGAACTGGCGATCAACGGAGTCGTCTCTGGTTTGGTCGGCAACACCACTGACACCGCCGTGGGAACGATCATCGACGATGATTCTGCGCTGGTCTCGATTGTCGCCAATGACCCGGTCGCTGGCGAACCTTCGGACAACGGCCAGTTTACCGTTTCGATGACCAACCCTTCGGACACACCCACCGTAATCAACTACACGGTCTCCGGATCAGCCACCAGTGGCGTTGATTTCGCGGCGCTCTCGGGGACGATCACGCTCCCTGCCGGTGTCACCTCGGACACGATCGAATTATCGGTGATCGACGATACGATTATCGAAGGCATCGAAGACGTAACGATCACGCTTACATCCATTGTCTCGGGCGACGCAAATATTTCGATCGACGCCGCCAACAATGCCGACACCGCGACGATCAGTGACGATGATACGGCATCTTGGGCGCTGACCGGCGACACCACCGTCAATGAAGGGGCCGATGCGACCTACAATTTAGCGCTCAGCGGCACCCTACAGTCGGGCGAAAGTACTTCGGTCGATTTGGTTCTCTCCGATACGACAACCTCGCCGGCGGACTACGCTTCCTTCGACAGCGCCGTCGCCGCTGCGGTCGCGGCTTACGCCGGTCCAGGCACGGTCAGTTGGGACGGTGCTGCCATCACATTTACCAGCGATGGCACAGGGCAAATGGCTCCGTTAGTCATCAACGTCATGGCCATCAACGACGCGATCGTCGAAGGCGTCGAGGAGTACAACGTTTCAATCTCCGGCGCGGCCAGCACAACCGGCATCGCCGTCGGCATCGACGCGCTGAACAATTCGGTCGACACCGAAATCCAGGACACCATCGACGCGGTCGGCACGGCGCTTGATAAGGCCAGTTGGTCCATCACCGGCGCGACCTCCGTCAACGAAGCCAGCACGACCAATTACACAATCACCATCGACGCCACACTGCAAGCGCTTGAGGTTGCCGAAGTCGATATTTCTCTGACGAACATCGACACTAGCAATGGCGACATCACCGGAATCGGCGCCGCCGTGGTCGCTGCGGTTGCCAACTACAACGCCAGCGGTCAACCGGGAACATTGGCGTTTAACGGCACCACATTAAGCTTCACCAGTGACGGCACCGGTCCGATGGGCGACCTGATCGTTCAAATCTCCGCCAACGCCGACGGCTTCCTCGAAGGACCCGAAGACTACTCGATCCAGCTGACCAACCCCAACAGCACCACCGGCGCGTGCGTTGTATTGGACGTCAACAATTCGGTGACAACTACGATTAACCCAGACGCGACCGCCGCACAGTGGTCCATCGGAGTCGACAACAGCGGCGATGAAGGGTCGACCGTTTCCTACGGCGTTGAATTGACGCAAGCCTTTGGAGCCGGTGATTCGGCGGCGGTTGATTTGGCGCTGAACGATGTTGATACCAATTCAGCCGACTATGGCAACTTTGTGACGGCAGTCAACGATGCGATTGCAGCCTACACCGGGCCTGGAACCCTAACCTTCGACGGAACGACGCTGACTTACACCGCCACCAACGATGGCGACATGATGACGGGCCTGACGATCGACCTCGATCTCACTGACGACCCGATCGTCGAAGGCGTCGAAACCTTCACCGTCGACCTGAGCAACCCGGATGGCCCCACTGGTGTCAACGTTGCCGTTTCAACGACTGACGACAGTGTAACAACAACGATCATTGACACGATCGGCGCCGGTGGATCTCCTGACATCGCGACTTGGTCGGTCACCGGACCTGCCGCGGGCGACGAAGGCACCAACGCGCAGTACACGGTCGAGCTTGACGGAGCCCTTGGCGCTGGAGAATCCGTTTCGGTTGTTTTAAGTTTGACCGATGTCGACACAACCAGCGGCGACTACGCCTCGATTATTGCCGCTGCCACCGCAGCGGCGGCCTCGAACCCTGATGTAACGTTTGATCCAATCACCGGGACGTTCACTTATACCGCGCCATCCGATGGCGCGCTGATGGCCGATCTGGTGATCGATCTTGGACTGGCCACCGATGCGATTGCCGAAGGCCCGGAAGATTTTGAGATCGCTTTAAGCGCCGCGGCTTCCACAACCGGTGCGGCAGTTACCATCGACGGCGCAGCCGATATGGTCACGACAACGATCAACGACCTGACCGCTCCACTAGAATGGGCAATCACCGGCCCTCTCAACGCCGACGAAGGCGCGACAGCCCAGTACACCGTTACGCTCGGCGGCGCCCTTGGTGCTGGTGAAACGGCCAGCGTTGTTATTGGGCTGACTGATTTGACAACCAGCCCCAATGACCGCGCAGACATCAACGCAGCGATCACGTTAGCCATTAGTGGTAATCCCAACCTTGCCTACGATCTCGTTTCTGGGACGCTGACGTTCACATCGCCAACCGACGGCGCGACGATGCCGCCGGTGCTGATCGATCTAGGCATCGTCAACGACGCATTTGTAGAAGGATCCGAGAACTTCTCGATTGGGCTCTCCAGTGCCTCGTCGACGACGGGTGCCGTGGCCACTATTTCGACCACCGACAATTTGGTGACAACGGAGATCTTTGACACGCAAGACGCGGGGCTGGGTCCTGATCAAGCCGTCTGGTCGATCACCGGTGACGTGGTGGTGGCCGAAGGTGGGACGGCTCAGTACACGGTGGCGTTGGCCGGGCAGTTTGGCGCTGGCGAAGTCGCCACCGTTGAATTGGGCCAAGCCAACGTCGATACAGCTAATAGCGACTATCTGGACTTGATCGCCGCGGTAAATAGCGCCGTAGCAGCGTACTCGGGACCGGGCACCGTCACTTTTGACGGGACAACGATCACCTTCACCGCCGCCAATGACGGCGATGTCATGTCGGACTTAGTGATCGACTTAGGAGCCGTCGATGACTTGATTGTCGAAGGTGATGAAGACTACACCGTTTCGATTCTCAATCCAGGATCCACTACCGGCGGCACGGTCTTCACGGACAACGCATCAAGAATCGTCACCACGACGATCACCGACAATGACGCCGCGACGTGGAGCATCACCGGCGATGCTACTGTTAGTGAAGGTGCCACGGCGCAGTACACCGTCGCGCTGGATGGCCTATTTGGAGCCGGCGAAGTTGCCACCGTTGAAATTGGACGCACGAACGTTGACACCACCAACGCCGATTCAGCTGATCTGATCGCAGCGGTCAACAGCGCCGTCGCGGCCTACATGGGGCCGGGTTCGGTTGCCTTTGACGGGACGACCATCACCTTCACCGCCGCAATGGATGGCGACGTCATGTCAGATTTGGTGATCGACCTTGGTGCTGTTGATGACACAATCGTCGAAGGCGATGAAGATTACACCGTGTCGATCTTCAACCCCGGTTCAACTACTGGAGGCCAGGTCCTTAACGACAACACGGCGCGGATCGTCACCACAACCATTACCGACAACGATGCCGCAGCGTGGCAGTTGACCGGTGACACGACGGTCAACGAAGGTGCCGATGCAAATTACGAACTCGTTTTGACAGCAGCGCTACAGTCGGGTGAAAGTTCAACCGTTGATCTTTCGATTACAGACGTCACCACCAATCCAGCGGATTACGCTTCGTTCAATGCAGCGGTTGCCGCAGCGGTGGCTGCTTACAGTGGGCCGGGCACGGTCAGCTGGGATGGCGCTGCGATCACGTTTACCAGTGATGGGACCGGTCCGATGGCGGCGCTGATGATCGACCTAAGCGCCATCAATGACGCCGTCGTCGAAGGTACCGAACAATACAATGTTTCGATCGCCAATCCGGTCACCACGACAGGCATTGCGGTCAGCATCGACGCGGCCAATAACTCGGTCGATACCGAAATCCAAGACACCGTTGACGCTGCCGGGACAGCTTTGGACAAAGCGCTTTGGTCGATCACCGGAGCAACGTCTGTTGATGAAGCCAACACCACCGACTACACCGTCACCATCGACGCGGTACTGCAATCTGGAGAAACGGCTTTGGTCGATCTCACGTTGGCAAATATTGACACGACCGCCGGTGATATCACAGCGCTCAACACCGCCGTCAATGCCGCGGTCGCCACTTACAACGCCAGCGGCCAACCGGGATCGGTCACTTGGAACGGTACGACGCTGACCTTCACCAGTGATGGCACCGGACCGATGGGCGATTTGGTGATTCAGATCACGGCCACCTCCGACGGGTTCTTGGAGGCGGCTGAAGATTACTCGTTAACGCTGACCAATCCAACCAGCACCACCGGCGCTTGCCTTGGTTTGGATCCAAACAGTTCCGTCACCACGACAATCAACCCCAGCACAACGGTGGCTCAATGGTCGATCGGCGTGGACAATCAAAACGATGAAGGCGGCGCGGTGCAGTACACGGTCAGTCTCTCAGAGACCTTTGGTGCCGGCGAATCAGCCACCGTTGACATCGGACTCAATGACATCGATACAAATTCGACCGACTACGCCAACTTCGTAGGGCAAGTCAGCGCGGCGGTTGCTGGTTACACTGGCCCGGGGACGCTGACCTTTGATGGTACCACGTTAACCTTCACTGCCAATGCTGATGGAGATGGGATGACGGACTTGGTCATCCTGCTGGGGCTGAACAACGACGCGATCGTCGAAGGCGTTGAAACATTCACCGTCGATTTGACCAATCCAACGGGGCCGACGGGCGTTGCCGTTTCGATTGCACCAGCTCAGGACAGCGTGACGACCACGATCAACGACACGCAAAACGTTGGCGGCGCTCCAGACGTGGCGACGTGGTCCATCATCGGTCCAACATCGGGCAACGAAGGCACCACCGTTACTTACCGCGTGGGGCTCAACGGTGCGATCGGAGTAGGTGAATCCATTTCGGTCGACCTAAATCTGAATGACTTGACCACCAACAGCAGCGACTATGCTTCGATTGTGGCGGCCATTACCGCTGCCGCGGCGGCGGATCCGGACGTCACGTTCAACGCCGCCACCGGAACGTTGACTTATACCGCGCCGACCGATGGTGCGTCGTTGACACCGCTGACGATCAACTTAGGACTCAGCACCGACGCGCTTTCAGAAGGCAACGAAGACTTCCAACTGGAGTTGACCAATCCAGCCTCCTCCTCCGGCGCCGCGGTTGTCATCAATCCAACCCTATCTGATGTCGTGACAACAATCATCGACCAAACAGCAGCGACCCAGTGGAGCATCACCGGTCCAGCGTTTGAGGACGAAGGCGGCTCCGCGGCCTATGTAGTAGAGCTCAGCGGATCCTTTGGAGCTGGTGAAACGGCGACTGTCGCGATTGGATTGACTGACATCTCGACCAATGGAACTGACTTGGGATCGTTAAACGGCGCGATCAATGCCGCGATCGCTGGCAATCCGAACTTGAGCTTCAACCCGGCCACCGGTGAATTGACTTACACCGCCCCAGCCGATGGCGCGACGATGCCGGCGCTGACGGTTGTGTTACCCGTGCTTAACGACGCTTTAGTCGAGGGAACCGAACAGTACACAATCGCGCTCAGCAGCCCCAGTTCGACCACCGGTGCCGCCGTCGCCGTTTCCGCCACCGACAACAGCGTGACCACGACGATCAACGATACTCAAAATGTCGGAGGCGCAGCTGATTCAGCCCAATGGTCAATCACCGGCAGCACGACCGTCGATGAAGGTGCAAACGCTACCTACACCGTCGCTCTTGGGGGCGCCTTTGGCGCGGGGGAATCGGTTTCAGTGGATGTTGGTTTGACGAACGTCGACACCAACTCCGGCGACTACGCACCGTTTGTGGCGGCGGTCAACGCTGCGGTGGCGGCTTACGCGGGTCCTGGCGCTGTTGCGTTTGACGGCACGACGCTGACATTCACTGCCGCGGTCGACGGCGATGTGATGGATGACTTGGTTGTCGATCTATTGGCCATTGATGATGCCTTGATCGAAGGCCCCGAAGACCTAACCGTTGCTTTATCTGGTGCCGCGACGACGACTGGAGCCGCTGTTTCGATCAGCGCTGCCGAGAACAGCGTCACCACGACCATCATCGACAACGATACCGCTACTTGGAGCATCACGGGCGACGCGACGGTCGGCGAAGGCGCGACCGCTCAGTACACCGTCGTGCTTGACGGGCAGCTGGGGGCAGGTGAAGTCGCCACCGTCGAAATTGGAAACGCCAACGTCGACACGGCAAACACTGACTATTTGGATTTAGTCGCGGCCGTCAACAGCGCCGTGGCGGCTTATACCGGACCGGGCACCGTTACTTTCGACGGCACGACGATCACCTTCACCGCCGCCATGGATGGCGATGTGATGTCCGACCTGATTATCAATTTTGGCACCGTGGATGATTTGCTGGCCGAAGGCGATGAAGACTACACCGTTTCTATTTTCAACCCAGGCTCAACGACCGGCGGTATTGTGCTTACCGACAACACGTCGCGCATCGTCACCACCACCATCATCGACAACGATGTTACTCAGTGGAGCATCACCGGTGACACCACCGTAAACGAAGGGGCCGATGCCAAGTACGTCGTCGAATTGATCGGCGCGCTGCAATCAGGCGAAACGGCCACCATTGAATTGGCGATCGGCAACACCGACACCACTTCGGCGGACTACGCGAACTTCGTCAATGCAGTCAACACAGCGATCAGCAATTACGCTGGTCCGGGTGCGCTTTCCTTCGACGGAACCACGCTGACATTTACCAGCGACGGTAATCCAATGGGCGATTTGTGTATCGAGCTAACCACCGTTGATGATGCCTTGACCGAAGGTGATGAAGCCTTCACGGTTTCGATTGCCAACCCGGGATCAACCACCGGAAGCGCAATCGCGTCCACCGGTCCAACCACCGTTGCGACAACGATCGTTGACAACGACGTGGTGTCATGGAGTATCACGGGAGACACGTCGGTCGTCGAAGGAGACGATGCCAAATATGTAATTGAGTTGGCGGGAACATTGCAGGACGGTGAAACCGCGACAATCGACCTGAACATCGGCGACACCAGCACCACGTCCGCGGACTACGCCAATTTTGTTTCGGCGGTGAACACGGCGATCGCTAACTACACCGGAACCGGTACGCTGGCCTTCGACGGGACGACGTTAACATTCACCAGCGCCGGCGACCCGATGCAAGATCTTTGTATCGAACTGACGGCCGTTGACGATGTGATCACCGAAGGCAGCGAAGACTATACCGTGGGCTTGAATAATCCAGGATCAACCACCGGAAGCAGCGTCACGGGGCTGGCCAGTCCTGTGATGACGACCATCATCGACAACGATGCGGTGCAGTGGTACCTCATGGGCGATGTAACGGTCGACGAAGGTGGCACGGCGCAGTACATGGTCGGACTCAGCGGCATTCTCCAATCGGGTGAGAATTCGAGCGTGTTATTGACCTTGGCGGACCTTGAAACCAACTCCACCGACTACGACAACTTTGTCACCGCCGTCCAAACGGCGGTCGCAGCTCGATCAGATTTGGCGTTTGATGCCGCCACCGGAACGTTGACCGTCACCGGAACAGGCGCTCCGATGGCTGACTTGATCATCGACCTCGATGCAATCGACGACACGTTGATCGAGGGCCCCGAACGATATCAAGTGCTGCTGTCCAGTTCGGCCAGCATGACGGGGTCGACAACCGGCATTGATCCGGCCAAAAGTATCGTCACCACGACGATTCGCGACACTGTCGGAGATGGTGGCGCATTGGCAACCGCCATATGGTCGATTGGCGTCGATCAAACTGTCGCTGAAGGCAACACCGCGGCGTACGTATTAGATTTAGCCGGTGATTTGCAGGCTGGGGAAATCGTCACCGTCGACGTGAAGTTGTCGGACGTGGACACCATTGCGACCGATTACGGAAGTTTGGATTCGGCGATCACGCTGGCGGTAGCAACCTACACCGGACCGGGCAGCGTTGCTTGGGATGGTACAACGTTGACCTTCACCAGCGATGGCACCGGACCGATGGATGGCCTGCCGCTGAACTTGGCAACGATCAACGACAGCTTTGCCGAGGGCGCTGAAGATTTCTTGATCACGCTGTGCAACTCGAATTCCCTGACGGGCGCGGCCAACGCAATCGACGTGGCAGCGGATGATGTTGTGACCACAATCGACGATACGTTCGGGCCAGGTGCAGACGATGTGACGTGGACGATCGTTGGCGACAACGGTGTCGATGAAGGCGGCACCGCCACTTACACCGTTGCGATCACCAACGCGCTGGCGGCAGGTGACGATGCGACGGTTGAACTTTCGATCGGCGACATTGACACCAGCAGCGCTGACTATGCCGGATTCAACGCAGCGGTTATTGCCGCGGTGGCAAACTACAACTCGGGAAGTAACCCCGGCAGCGTCAGTTGGGACGGCGCTACGCTGACCTTCACCGCAGCGGTCGATGGCGACACGTTAACCGGATTAGTGATTGACCTTGCATCGGTTGATGATGCATTTTTGGAAGGCCCCGAGATCTACGATGTAACGCTGGCCAATTCGGGCAGCAACACAGGCATCGTGGTATTCATTGATCCCGTCCTCAATACCGTTCTGACCACCATCAACGACACCGACGGTGACGGTGGACCGGCAGAACCCGGTGGCGAGTGGTCGATCACCGGCGTGACTGCGGTCACCGAAGGCGATCCGATCACCTTCACCATTGGTTTGACAGGCAATCTTCAATCAGGCGAACGGGCGACGGTGCAGTTTGGTGCCGGCGACATCGAAACCAACGGTGGTGACTACTCCAATGTGAGCGCTTCGGTGGGCGCAGCCGTGGTGGCCTATAACAACGATCCAGCCAATCCGGGAACGCTCAGTTGGGACGGGACATTGCTGACCTTTGTCAGTGACGGCACCGGACCGATGAATAATTTGGACGTGACCTTCGCTTCGGTCGACGATTTGTTGGTCGAAGGCGACGAGCGTTTGAATTTAGCGCTTTCCAATGCTTCGAGTACAACCGGTTTGAGCCCAACGATTTCGCCAACAGACAATCTGGTCACGACTACGATCGTCGACAACGATAACGCTCAGTGGTCCATTGCGGGGCCGGTCGTAACGGGCGAAGGTTCGACGGCAGACTATACCGTTTCGCTGGCTGGCGTTTTCCAAGCCGGAGAAGTCGTTTCGGTCGATCTTGGTTTGACAGACATCGACACGACCAGCGGCGACTACGGTAGCTTGTCCGCCGCGATCAGCGCTGCGGTCACATCCAACTCGGACGTGGTCTTTGACGCCGCCACGGGGACACTGACCTATACCGCGCCAGCCGACGGTGCGACGATGGCAGATTTGATTATCCAGCTGCCCATCACGTCCGACGGCATCAGCGAAGCCCCCGAAGACTACGTGATCGCGCTGAGCAATCCCTCCAGCAGCAGCGGACTTTCGCCGACCATTGATCCGGCCGCCGACGATGTGTTGACCACCATCAACGGATCACCCGTCACCAATCCCGATGATTATTTCACCAACATTGACACACCCTTTGTGGGTAACGTGCTGACCAACGATTCGGATCCTGATGGGGATGTCTTGATGGTCGTTGAGGTTGATGGCCAGCCCATCGGAGCGCCGATCGTGACCGATTGTGGCACCGTTGAGATGAATCCCAATGGTTCGTTTACCTTCACACCGTTTCCCGGATTCTCGGGCGTGGATACGTTTGAGTACACCGTTGTTGATGAATTTGGCAACCAGCAAACCGAAACCGTCACCATCACGATCAACGAAGCGGCCATCGGATCGGCCAAGGACGTTTCTGATGCGGTGCCTAATGGAGACAACTTTGATGTGACGTTCACCATCGTCGTCGGGAACCTTGGCAATGTCGCCTTGGATAACTTGACGGTGTATGACGACGTCACTGCCAGATTCGGTCCGGCTTTGGTTGCCGTCTCAACGCCAGCGATTTTAAGCACCGAAGGCCTCGGCACTCCACCGACAATCAATCCGGCTTGGACCGGCGACACTTCACAGAATTTAATCACCGGCGGTATGCTGCTGCCGGGGGCATCGTTCCAAATAACATTTACGGTCACCATCGACCCCGATGCTGCCGGCCCGGCTCAATCGCTTGGCAATCAAGCCACCGTCTCGGGGCAAGGCATCAATCCCGATGGTACGGTGATGACTGATAGCAATGGTGATCCCGTCGTCGCCACTGACGACAGCGACAGCGGCACCAATCCCTCGGGAGAGAACGGCGACGAAGGTTCGGTTGACGGTATTGAGGGCAACGATGTTACCGACATTGTGATCGCGGACTTGGGCGTGGCCAAAGCCATTGCGGGCCAACCTGATCTGCTACCCAACGGAAATTATCTGGTGACTTTCAGTGTCGTCGTCGAGAACACGGGAACCGTTGATCTGGCCAGCCTCAGTTTGCAAGAGGATCTTGCGAATCAGTTCGGCGGGGCACTGGTGGGCATCAGCGGTCTGCAATTGGCTGATCCACCGTCGAATTCCGGAAGCAACGTCGCTGTCAACGCGCCTTTTGATGGAGCCACCACGACTGAACTGCTGGACACCGCCAATAGCGTTTTAGCGGTGGGCGATTCCTTCACACTGGAATTCAGTGTTGAACTTGATCCGACCAACGTGGCCGGCAGCGTAGGCAATCAGATTTCGGCAACCGCTGGAGCCATCGATAGCAGCGGCAACGAGCTGCTGGATTCCTCAGGCAATCCGGTCGTCGCGAGTGATCTCAGCGACAGCGGCACCGATCCGGGCTCAACCAATGCGGGATCACCGGATGACACCGGTTCGAGTTCGGACATCACCTCGTTCACGCCGCCAGATGTTCCTTTAGGTGAGATTTCGGGCACGGTGTTCGTTGATGACAACAACAACGGCATCTTCGATCCGGGCGAAAATGGTATCGCCGGCGTGGAGATCAACTTGACCGGCACCGATGTTTATGGAAACGCGGTCGACCTGACCGTGCTGACTGACGCGGCAGGGAATTACTCGTTTGAGAATCTCGTTGCAGGCGTCTACGACGTGGTCGAAATTCAACCGGCGCAGTTCAACGACGGCATCGATAGTTCCAACGCTGCGGCATCCGTTGGCGACGATCGGTTCAATGCCATCGGCCTTGGTTTCGGCGAAAACCTGTTCAACAACAATTTTGGCGAAAGGGCATTTGGAACTTCTGGCAATCCAGCGCGTTTCCCAGCACTGCTACCCTTTGGTAACGAGGGGCTCAGCAACCGCATCAGCGACTTCTTGGGTAGCCCGGGCCCTATTTATTCCGGCGTTCCCATTGGCAGCAACTCTCATCCTTTGTCCCTTCGTAGTGGCCGCCCGATAACCGGTGGCTATGTGGCGGAGTTCGCTGTAGCTCCACCGGTCGAACTTTGTGTCCCTTGCGATGAACCGGCTGTGATCGCAGAAGTTGACAGCTGCGAGCAAGAGGTTGCTGAGGAGACCTACATCACCGAAGAACTTTCTCCAGACGTCGTCGAGTGCCCGGCTTGCGTTGAAGAAACGACCACGTGCGACACCTGCGAAGAATGTTCTAACTGCTGCGGATGTTGCGACGACGCAACGTCGGTTCAAAGACACGGAGTGCTATTTAGGTTGATGAACTGGCTGAGAAATCGGTAGTGCTTCAATCAGGGGCCGTCGACTTTGAGCGATCAAAATATCGACAACTTTAGCTCTTCAGCGTGTTTCAAATTGCTGTCGATGGCCACGGGCAAATACTCTTCTTTAGGCGATCTCCCCTGAATGACTGTCCAGTATTCACCTGAATTGCTTAGATCCTGCTGACGCTCCGTTGAATACATTTGTGCATGGACTAACCTACAGACTTACGGGCTATTGATCTTTGCTAGGGCTGATAATGCCGGCAAGAAAGCGATTTGACAGTAATCATCTCCAATAATTAGAGACCAAACTTATTACTTTCGAAATTTATCGGAGCCTGTCAAGCTTTTCCCATTCGGAACCGGAAGTCGAATCAAGATAGGAAATAAGATGCCAACAGCAGTCATTACAGGGGGCGGATCTGGAATCGGTCAAGCGATCGCGATGCGGTTAGCAGCTGATGGATTTCATGCTGTCCTATTAGAATTCAGCGACGAAAACGGCGCAGCCACCGTCGGTTTGATCACCGAAGCCGGCGGCAGCGCTGAACACATTAAGACCGACGTTGGTTCGACCGAATCGGTGAAGGCCGCTTTTGATCAGCTCGATGAGGTAAACGTGTTGGTCAACAACGCCGGAGTCGCCTCGATCGGGAACTTGGAAAACTGCTCGCCCGAGGAACTTGACCGAATCTATGCAATCAACGTCAAAGGCGTTTACCACTGTTTGTATTTCGCGGTCCCCAAAATGGTTGCTGCCGGTGGCGGAGCGATTCTTAATTTAGCTTCGATCGCCAGCAAGGTCGGGATCGCGGATCGGTTTGCTTATTCGATGTCCAAAGGTGCCGTCCTGACGATGACGCTTTCGGTGGCAAGAGACTACGTCGACAAAGGCATCCGCGCCAACTGCATTTGCCCGGCGCGTGTCCGCACGCCTTTCGTTGACGGCTATCTGGCCAACAATTTCAGCGACGAAGAACGCCCCGAAATGGAAGCCAAACTATCCGCGGCTCAACCGATTGGCCGGATGGGAAAGCCCGATGAAATCGCGGAGTTGGCCGCGTTTCTTTGTTCAGACAAATCACAATTCATCACCGGCAGTGCCTACGACATCGACGGCGGATTTACGCTGCTGCGATAGCGGGTTGATTCGTTCAGCCGGTTCGCGCTCTCGCCTAAACCAATTCGAACTTTTAATCAAAAACCTAACAAACAATATCCGATGAAACTTACCCGCTACTACGACGACAATAAAATCATCCCTGCCGTTTTCTCTGACGAAACGACCATCGTGAACTGTGCTTCCTTTGGCGAAGACTGGAATGAAGCCTTCTTCGACAACGATGGTCTAGCACGTTTGGGAAAATTCTTAGAGGAGAAGCAATCTGATCTTCCGACTGTGAAGATGGACAACGTGCGACTGGCACCGGCGATTGCACGTCCGTCAAAGATCGTATGCGTTGGTTTAAATTACGCCAAACACGCAGCAGAATCGGGCATGAAAGCTCCAAGTGAACCCGTGCTGTTCTTCAAAGCCACAAGCGCTTGGGCGGCGCCTTTTGACGACATGGTCATCCCGCGCGATTCGGACAAATCGGATTGGGAAGTCGAACTGGCGGTCGTGATCGGAAAAAAAGCCAAGTACGTTTCCAAAGAAAACGCGATGGACTACGTCGCAGGTTACGGCGTACATAACGATTACTCAGAGCGAGCCTGGCAGATTGAGAAAGAAGGCCAGTGGTGCAAAGGTAAATCAGCCGACACTTATGCTCCTTTCGGGCCCTTCATGGCAACGACTGATGAAATCACCAACCCCAACAACCTGCACCTGTGGCTCAAACGCAACGGCGAGACCATTCAGGATTCCAACACCAACGATTTCATCTTTGACGTGCAGACGGTTGTTAGTTACATCTCAAATTTCATGACGCTGCTTCCCGGTGACGTGATCTCCACGGGAACACCTGCCGGTGTTGGCTTTGGCATGGATCCCCAACAATACCTGGTTGACGGCGACGTAATTGAACTGGGCATTGAGGGTTTGGGTGTGCAAAAACAAACAGCCGTCAAAGAGAAGTAGATTGTAGGACTGGTTCCAACCGGCCGTGCGTTAACCTTTACCTCAAACGGCCGGTGGGAACCGGCCCTACGTACTCAGAACTTCAACTTTCAAACCGACCTACGATGTCAAAATCAGCAATTAAGATTACTTCGGCCAACGTAATCGACCTACGTGTGCCCACTTCGGACAACATGCTGGGCTCGGATCCGTTTCACAAGGAACCGGATTACTCTTCAGCGGTTCTACACCTGGAAACCGACAACGGCCTGCGCGGTGTTTCGGTCGTGTTTACTGTTGGAGCAGGAACCGATTGGATCTGTCATGGTATCGAAGACCTTTGCCAGTTGATTATTGGATCCTCCGTGCAAGAGTTCGCCGAGGCACCGATTCGTTTGTACCGGCGGTTGATTGACCATCACCAGTTGCGTTGGTTGCATGACGGAGTTTTTCGCATGGCTGCGGGCGCGGTGATCAACGCGATGTGGGACCTGTGGGCGAAGTCCGAAGGGAAACCATTGTGGAAATTGCTGGTTGATCTGGAACCAGAGTTTGTCGCCGACTGTATCGATTGGCGCAACATCGGCGACGCACTGACACGCGATGAAGCGATCGAAATCCTCTCCGCTTGCCGCCCCAACGTCGAAAAGCGCGAAAGTGAAATGACCCCCGTTGGACCCAAGGCTTATTGCACCGCGGGATGGTTGGGGTTGAGCGATGAACAGATTCTGGCGACGATTCGAAAACTGGAAGAGTCCGGTTTTGATTCGTTCAAACTGAAGGTGGGACGTGATTCGGATGACGATGTCCGCCGGATCAAGTTCATGCGAGAAGCGATCGGCAATGACCTCAATCTGATGGTTGACGCGAACCAGTTCTGGGGTGTGGAAGAAGCTAAAAAACACGTTGAAAGATATGTGCCTTACAACCTGAAGTGGGTGGAAGAGCCGATTGCAAGGGATGACGTGCTGGGTTACGTGGAACTATCGGAGACGTTCCCTGACGCCAGTTTCAATTTTGCTTGTGGCGAACAAGGTGCCTCGCCGGTGATCTTCAAGCAGTTGCTAAAGAGCGGCGCGATCGGATATTGCCAGATCGACGCGGTGCGCGTCGCGGGCGTGAACGATGTAATGGCGATCATTTTAATGGCTGCGAAATACAAGGTTCCCGTTTGTCCTCACGGTGGTGGAATCGCGCTATGCAACATGATCCAGCACTACGGTATGTGGGATCAGATCGCCGTTTCGGGACACTCGGATACTCAGATGATTGAGTACATTGATTTCCTTCAGGAATCCGTCGAACATCCGGTTCAAGTCAAAGACGGATGCTACGTTACTCCGACGGCGCCGGGCTGGGGGCTTGAGTTTGTCCCTGAGTTCCTTGAGAAGCATACGTTTCCCGACGGAGAAGTCTGGCACGATCGCGACCCCAAGAAAAAGGGCGCCGCGTACGAAGTGGAGTAATTACGAGTTACTTCTAAGATGGGCATTGCCCACCTTAGGCAATAAAGGAAGCAGCGGGGATGGTTGGGCGATGCCCGCCATCCCTTTTTTGCTGGAGCAACCACATGCGGAGAAACGGTGAGATTTTTAAGGTGAAATAGGCTTTTCGGCCCTCCAAGGATCGGTACAATCTCGCCACTGACATTTTGTCGGCAGACTACGACACCGCAAGAGGAAGCCAATGCTCACCGAGCCTATGCTTGTTTCTCCTGGTACGTTTGAACCAGAACATCACTTTTACCCGCGCGTGCTCAACGCTCATATCCACCCACTGGTCCGGAATCTGATGGAGATGGGCAATGACCGTATCGCATCTCGGTTTTGCCACCTCCACCCAGAAGTCAGTTCTGAAGCGGTCAAGTCGTTGTTGCACTCTGTCCCGAAGTATTTTCGCTGGGGCGGATGCGATTTGTTCCATGTCACCTCCGAGACCGGCAATCGCAGTGTCGTCGTGATCGAAACTAACTCTTGTCCATCGGGCCAGAAATCAATGCCGCGCGTGAGCGAGTCGATTGAAATGGCCGGGTATGAACGTCTGTTACGCGACTCTTTTCTCAAGCAAGTAAAGGCGCGGAAAAGCGGCATCAAGGGTGACCTTGCGATTCTTTATGACAAAAATCACATGGAGAATTCTGGCTATGCTGCGACGCTTGCTGATTTAACCAACAGTAATGTTTGGCTGGTTCCGTTTCACAAGCATAACGTCGGTCGGACGGCGGAATTCGACGAAAAAGGTGTACTGCACGTGTTGCACAATGGAGAGCGTATTCCCATTCGCGCTGCATTTCGCTATGTCACGCAGCAGCCTTGGAATCGCATCCCACCGCTGACGAAGACACTCATTTATAATCCTGTATTGGTATGTTTGGCTGGTGGCCGAAACAAACTGGTTGCGTCAAAAGCGTACGACATCTTTAACGCATCACAATTCGAATCGGGCTTAACCATCAACACGCCAGAGACAATCTGGGATGTCTCCAAAGAAGAAGTTCCCCTCTGGGTGAGTCGCATGGGTGGCATTGCCGTTGTGAAGGTGCCTTATTCCAATGCCGGGCAAGGAGTTTACACCATCACCAGTGAACGGGAGCTCGAAGCGTTCATGGCGATAGAGCACAATTACGATCACTACATCGTTCAGTCATTGATCGGCAATTCCAAATGGAGCTCCCAAAGCCAGCATGGGCGTCTATTTCACATCGGCACCATGCCTGATAAAAAAATGAATCTCTACGCTGCCGACGTTCGATTCATGGTGGGGACCGGGCCAGAGGGGTTCTTTCCTGTGGCGGTCTACGCACGCAGGGCGCGAAAGCCGTTATCTTCGGACTTGCGGGCAGGCGAGGACTCATGGGACATGCTGGGCACCAACCTCTCGGTAAAACAATCAGATGGATCATTCGCTACGCAGCCCGAGCGTTTACTGCTGGTCGACAGTCGCGACTTCAATCGGCTCGGGTTTGGAATGGATGACTTGATCGAAAGTTACCTTCAGTCAGTCATGTCAATCGTCGCGATCGACAACATGTCCAAGACTCTGATCAACACAAAAGGCAAGTTTCGGAAAAAGCTCTTTGCTTCTATCAATCCTGATCGACGCTTCAACGAGGAGATTTCGTTTTGAATGACCCATCCCAAATTCCGCTAAGCAACGGTTACGAGAACGTACGACATGTGAAACGTGTTGACCGACTTGAAATCGAATCGCTTCCCAAAGGTGAATTTACAAAGCTGTTCATTGAGTTAGTGGAGAATGGAATCGGACGATCAGTCGAAGTACCGGTCGTTGTGGCGCGTGGTAAAAAGGATGGGCCAATTTTTGGCATCACGGCCGCTCTACATGGGAACGAGCTTAACGGCATTCCCGTGATTCACCAATTGTTAAGTAAGATCAATTTGAAGACGCTGCGCGGTACCATTGTGTGCGTGATCGTGGCCAATATGCCAGGATTGCTGGCGGAACAGCGCGAGTTTATTGACGGACAAGATCTCAATCACATCATGCCCGGCAAACCCAATGGCAAACTTTCTCAGGTCTATGCCTTTAACTTGGTTGATCGAATCACCAGCCATTTCGATTACTTGGTCGATCTTCATACCGCCAGCCAAGGACGAGTCAATTCGCTGTATGTGCGTGCTGATTTAAGCACGCCGATGACCGGGCAGATGGCGTATCTGCTCCAGCCCCAGATCATCGTGGACAACCCTGCATCTGATTACACGTTACGTGGCGTTGCCGCAGAAGCCGGGATCCCAGCAATCACGGTCGAGATTTGTGATCCTGGTAAGTTCCAACGCGATCCCATCAAACGCACGCTCCAAGGTCTTCGTCGAATTTTGCGACATGTGGGGATGGTTTCAGCCAAACAGCAGAACGTGGTTGTTCATAAATCGCCCGTGTTGTGCAAAGAATCCTATTGGATTTTGGCAAACCGTGGCGGGATGATGCGGGTCAAGCACAAGGTGGCCGAACGAGTAAAAAAGGGCGATCCTATTTGCACGCAAGTCAACATCTTTGGTGACGTCGTGTGCGAGTACGTTGCGCCCGAAAATGGAATTGTGATCGGGCACTGCGTCAATCCGATCGGTCAAACCGGTGCCCGGATCATGCACTTGGGGGTACCGATGGATGAAGCTGGTAAGCAGAGATTTGTCGAAGTGACCGGTTGTTCGCTAGGTGATGCGCCAACGAGCTCAGCAAAGTAAGAAACGATGCGTATATTCGTTGTTGTTAATCAGGTGAATGAAATTGGCTTTCGCCAAACGACGGCTTTGCTGATCGGGGCGATGGTTCGACGCAAGCATGAGGTTTGGATCGCAAACGTCGATGCTTTCTCCGCATTCGCGGGCGCGGACCAAACGACTGTGTTCGCGCGAGCTATTAAAATGCCTTGGTCTGGGGATTGCCAAAGTGTGCAGGTCCAATCGCATACGAGGTCTGAAACGGTCAGCTCTCTTGAGCGGCTCGGCAGTGACGATGTCATCATGATTCGAACCAACCCCGGACGTGATATCCAACGCACGCAAATTCATGAATCGTTTTTGCACCTTTGCTGTGCGGCCGAAGCGACTGGGGTGCGCGTGGTCAATTCACCAGAAAACTTGCGTTACTTTGCCAGCAAATCAGCACTACTGTCGGTTGCCCCCGAGTTTCGGCCGACGATGGTTGTGACCGGTGACTTACAGCAAATGCTTGATTTCATTGACAACGCTCCGGCTGATTGCGTCGCCAAGCCGTTGTTCGGTTCGCGCGGCGAAAACGTGATGCGCATCTCCAAATCAGATAAAGACCTTAAGGCAAAACTCTCGGCTACCTTTGGTACTTCCCAGATTGTTCTTCAGCACTTCGTCAGCGCTGAACATCTGGGGGACAAACGGGTGGTTGTCGTCAACGGCGAAATCCTAGCGGTTAAGGGACACATCGCCGGAATCGAACGCCGTCCTGCGGTCAACGACTTCCGCGCTAATCTACATGCCGGTGGGTCGGCACATCAACTTACGCTTTCCAAGGACGCGCTGACAGCCGTACAGTGCGCTGCGTGGCTGCTAAATGAAAGCGGCATTTGGTTGGCGGGAATCGACTTGATTGGCGACAAGATTATTGAATTCAACGTCTTCAGCACCGGCGGACTCTACGATGCGATCCAGTTCTCAGGGATCGCGTTTGACGATTTGGTGATCGAAAAACTATTCGGATGAATAAGTTTCCTGTATTGCCATTACCGCCGCGTAGCGATTAGGGTGGACTTTGCCCGCTCGCCTTACTTGCGATCGGTTACTTGTTGGGATCCACTCGCTGGATTTCGGTCTTTCGTCTTAGTTGCAATTGATCGTTTTCCAAGTCATTTAACTTGTGAAGCCGCAAGACGGATTGGGGCCAACCGGAGCTCAAGTCCATCTTGCCTTTGATGGATGAATCTGAAAGCACGGTAACTTTCGGAAAGCTAGTTCGTGGCTTGTGATCGGGAGCCAGTTCCTGAACCGCCGCGTCCATTGCCTGTACAAATTTTTCTCCCGCTTCCTGCCCCTCAACAATGCGCTGAAACTGAACCACTGCAAAATTTGATTCAGTGTCCATCTCTAAGACTCGATAAGTTTCGGTTGCGGGCAAGCCAGAAGCATTTCCCATATCGACTTCTGTATGGCTAATTTCTGGTTTGCCAATTTCATGGTCGGTGTTCACGAATTCCAGAATCAACTGCCGGGGCGCCTGCACCTTTTGCAGCGCGGCTTCAGTGCTACCCTGAGTTTTCATGATCATGGCAACGAGCCGATCGAATTCCGCCGGATCTTTTCCCATCTTCATTAGTGCAGGCTTCATCTTGTTTAAGATTTCGAGGACCAACTCGCGATTCTGCGCGAGGGCTGCTTCGATTTCTTCCATGTTCTGAAACTCCGAAAAAACTCCTCGACGAGCCAAGACAACTTCAAAGACTAACGAATCCCAAAGTGCTTTGACCTGTTTGGCCACCGGATCAGATTCGACTTGTTTCAGCGTCGCATCGTCAACTTGAGCAACCAGCTTCATCGTTGCCACGATTTTTTCGTCGTTGACCGAGAGAATTTTCAGTGAAAGCCTATCGGTCTTAACGGAAGTTTCTTCGCCGTTTTTGTACTGCGTTTCAGTGACATCGTAGGTGTGCACTTCACCTTCATTGCAAACAAAAGGGATGTGGACAGTCCTTGCTTCTTGGTTTCCGCTCTCCTGAGTTGCTTTCTCCTGAGCGAGGGCCAGTGATTGAAGAAATAGAAGCAGTAGAATTGAAAGACTACGCATAGTAGATCCCAAGGGCAGAAAGGAAATAAGTGTGTATCGTAACCTTGCCACCGAAAACACCCAAGCAGAGGAGAAGGCCTCACTACTGGCGTAAATGTCCTCGGAGACGGTAAGTTTCGTGTAAGATATTTCGTGGGCCTCAATTTTGTGGAACGCTCAACTTTCTGACGCTGGGCTCATTGCATCGCCTAATTATCCATTCGCATCGTTGCTCCAATTGGCTGGTTCAAATGAAACATAACTTTGCTCCTCAATCCCAAAGCTACTCCGGGGCTTTGATCATCCCCCGCCGCAGGTTCCTCACCATGTCCATGGCAGGTCTGGGAGCGGCGTGCTGGGGAAGTCAGTGTCGGGCGATGGACAAACCTGGCGAATTTGCAGAAGCACTTTTTAAGACGCCGCAGATGGCCGAAGGGCCTTTCTATCCAGACAAGCTTCCACTGGACACCGACAATGATCTGTTGATTTTGAACGATTCAATCACCGCGGCCGTTGGCCAAGTCACTCATCTCAGCGGCCGCGTGCTGACCACGGCCGGCAGTCCCGTGAGAAATGCATTTGTTGAAATCTGGCAGGTCGATAGCAAGGGAGTTTACCTTCACAAAAACTCTTCCAACGCGAAGCAGCGCGATACCAACTTCCAGGCGTACGGACGCTTCCTGACCAATCGCAAGGGCGAGTACTATTTCCGGACGATCAAACCGGTTTCTTATCCGGGGCGGACGCCGCACATTCATTTTGCGGTTTCCATGAACGGACATCGCGTACTGACCACGCAAATGCTGACGCGCGGAAACAAAGCAAACGATCGGGACGGACTGTTCAAACGGTTCAAAGACGATCAAAGCCGTGCTGCAATCACAGGCGTTTATAAACCGTTGCCGGATTCAAAGATCAATGAACTGGTGGTCAACCATGATCTCGTGCTTGGCATCACTCCCGACGAAAATACTCCAGCAGCCGTTACGGGTGGTGTCGCCAAACCCACTCGCCGGTAAATCGCAGGCCAAGCGGTAACCTAATGCCCCTTACTTTACTTTGAGCCGCGGGTTGTTGAGCGTTTGCCTGAAAAGTCGTGAAAAGCTTGCTCAAAGAACCGGAGAGCTAGCGCCCCCTACCGCTAGAAATGGGAAAGTCCGAGCGGAGTAGGCGCTTCACCACTCGAAGCAATGCGGCCCAGCCATTGCCCCACGATCCTATTCCAACACCACCTTAAACACGGTCGTGATGACGTTGGCATCGGAAGCGGTGGGAGCCACGAGCTTCAGCGCGCCATCTTCGTAGGACCAGTCGCAGTCTTCGTCGATACCAAGCAACTGAACATCCTTGATCGCGAAATCAGATTCGGCACCATCAGCCAAATGTTTGACTCTAATCTGGTCGCCAGCGTTGGGTTGCCCCAGCAAAAACACATAGATCGTTTTACCATCGGCCGAACGAGTGAATCGAATGTCCTTAGAGGAGTACTTGATCGTTGCCGACTGACCGCCAAAGTGCCCTTCCTTGATCGCGGCTTCGCCGTAACCGAAAATTGCGTGCGGTCGCGTTCCGTACACCGCTTCCCCGTAGACCTTCATCCAATCCCCCAAACCTTTCAGCCGATCGCGCTGTTGCTGGATGATAACGCCGTCCGCTTTTGGCGAAACGTTTAGCAATACGACGCCTCGTTTGCTCCACACATCAACCATATTGCGGACCAACAAATCCACGGGTTTGTACTTTTGATTCTGAACGTAGCACCAACCGCTTTTACTAAGCGTGACGTCGGTCATCCAAAGTCGATCGGGCATTTCCTTCATCCCGCCCTGTTCGATATCCAGCACACGCAATTCATCTGGCAGATCCTGTTGTTTACAGATCAAAGCCACTTCCTGCTGGCGCGACTCAGCCGCATTGAAATGATGAGCCGCCATCCGCTGTTGGTAGTTTTCAGGAATAACATCCAACCAGGAATCAAACCAAATCATGTCTGGTTCGTATTTGTCAACGACTTCTTGGACAAGGTTGAGCCAATATTCGTTGAACTCTTCCTCGGGCATATTCCCGTACAGCTTTCGAAGCTTGGGATCTTCTGAAGACGTGAACAGGTCTTTATCGTACCGGTAGTAACTCAGCGGGCGCTCGCCTTTGGGCTGGCCGTCACGTTGCCTCTGGCCGGTAAACGAATGATGGAAAGTGGTGATCGTTTTCATGCCGCGCTTCCGCAAGGAAGCCAACAATTCGCCGGTAATATCACGCTTGGGCCCCTCAAGCATAGCGTTGTTGGGGTTTACTTGGCTGTCCCACATCGAAAACCCATCATGATGTTGAGCTACCGGGCCAGCGAATCGAGCACCGGCAGATTGAAACAGATCAGCCCATTCCTCGGGATCAAAATGTTCGGCAGTGAACATGGGAATGAAGTGGTGATACCCGAACTCTTCAATCGGCCCATAGTTTTTTTCATGATACTCTTGCGAACCGGCGCCCCATTTTTTGGGATTCTCAATATGAATCCAACGAGGATACCATTCCGTTTTGAAGGCGGGAACGCTGTAGGGGCCCCAGTGAAAATAGATCCCTAGCTTGGCATCGTTCAACCACTGAGGTGCACTGCCGTGTTTGGCCAATGATTCCCAATTGGGTTGGTAGACTTCAGGGTATTGGGCGGGTTTGAAATCAGAAACGACAGATGGGCCAGGCGTTGTCGTTTCAGTTTGAGCATTGGCTTGCTCGGTCGCGGTGACGAACACGGACAGGCCAGCCAACAATAGCCATAATGCGGTCTTATTAATCTTCATTAGTTCAAATTGTTTCTTCAATTAAGTTTAGAGAGTTATAAGTGTGATGAGAGTCGTGGAACAAAATAGCATCGTCTGCGAAACTACATTTCGATCTCATAACCTTTTCGGTACGGACGCGCCATCATGCTTTTAGCCAACTCATCACCGACAATTGACTCAGAAGACTGATCCCATTTGATGGTACGACCCAAACGGCAACTGATGCCGGCCAAGTGACAAACGTTGAGCATTTTCATGTGAGAGTGAACATCAGAAATCGGCAGCGTTCGGCTGACAATCGCTTGAATAAAGCTTACCCAATGAGCGTCTCGATACCCAGCATCGCGATGTCAATGTGACGAGCCCCCCGCATCAAGGCCGACGGTAATCTTTTTCAATTTGCCAATTGAAGGACCAAATCAACGGAAAAAATACTAACCACGGAACCCGCAGCCAGCGCAATAAACGCTGGGGTGAAGATCATATCATACATCGGAAGGTTCCAAGATATTTGATAGAATCTGACTCATGAATACAGACTCAATCGTGCACCTAGAAGATCTTGTTCCCGGCTACCCTGTGCTGACGATCAAACATCCAAAATGTAATGGGCAAATAGCGTTGCATGGGGCGCATGTGATGTCGTGGAGCCCCGAGGGGGCCGAAGAAGTTCTCTACCTGAGCCCCGACGCGGTATACCGTGAAGGGAAGGCAATCCGCGGAGGGATTCCTCTCTGTTGGCCTTGGTTCAATGCACACCCCAGCAACCCCGATCTGCCCTCGCATGGTCTTGTACGGGCCCAATTTTGGGAGCTCGAGTCAACCGACGTTACCGATGATGGCGTCGTAGTAAAACTTCGTTGCGACAGTGAACAGTGGTCTGCTGTGGCGACCATCAGCATGGGAAGCTCGTTGGAGGTCGCACTCCAATCCACCAACCTTGCTGACGATCCCTTATTGGTTTCCGGTGCGCTGCACAGTTATTTCTCCGTAGGAGAAGTCCAAAAAATCACGATCAAGGGTTTGGAGAACACGAACTATCTGGACACCGTTGGCGATCACACGGTCCGCCATCAGGACGGAGTGATTCATATCGATCAGGAAGTGGACCGGTACTACGACAGCAGCGGATCGGTGCGACTGGAAGATCCGTTGAAAAACCGCACGATTCTGATCGAGAAGAAAGCCAGTCCTTCAACGGTCGTCTGGAATCCGTGGATTGAAAAAGCTGCGGCGCTGAGCGACCTTCCCAACGATGGTTATCAGAACTTCGTCTGCATCGAGGCCGCGATCACCAACGACCACGCGGTCGCTGTGGGCAAAGGGGAAAGTCACTGTTTCTCTACACGAATCTCTGTGAAGTGAATTTCCCTTCGCGGGAGAAATGTTCCTTAGTGCCGATGAGAACAATGGCTGCGTCATTTAGCTCCGCACGTTTTTCGAAGCTCTCATTTCGCGACGAGAGGACATGGTGTTGGCGGCATTGAATAGGCACTGCAATGGGCTTCAGCTAATCATTATTGTGGTATTTGATGCGGTTGTTGTTCTTCAGTAGGATTTCAACGCCTATTTCCGTCGGATATAATGAAGTGATAGCGTTATGCCGATGAAGGTACTATTCTCTCTTTTTTCGAGCGATCTTTACGCAGTTGCAACGAATAGATAATGTCAGACGCCTCAAACTTTACGATCAACCGCGACCAGCTATTCAACGGTGGCAAGCCGCTCGCAAATGCTCCTGTACATGAAGCGGTTATTCACTGGAGGGCAAGAAGCGAGAAACCTTTGGTGCCTGAGGAGCTTCTGAAAGAGCTTTCTCACAAACTGCAAGATTACCCTGTGATCTCGCCGCAACACGAATTGGAAATGGAATTCAGTTCTGGACCAGAAGGGGCAAGCCATTCTCAGAAAGCATGCTGGCAAGGGTTCCGGCTTGAATCAAAAGACAAATTACATGTTGCGCAATTCGGCAGAAACGGTTTCGCATTTAGTCGACTCAAGCAATACGATGACTGGACGCAGTTTACAGGTGAAGCAATTCGACTTTGGAAGATTTACGTTGAACTTGCTAAACCGATCGAAATTGAACGGCTTGGAATTCGGTTTATCAACATGTTAGAAGTTAGTTCACCCGCGAAATTAGGAGATTTGCTGAAAAATCCACCAACAAGTCCACCAGGCCTAAGCCTTCCCGTCCAAAACTTCGTACACCAAACTAGCTATGCAATACCGGATCACCCCTACGGTTTGAACGTAGTCCAAGTAATTCAACCATCTGGAAACTCGCCAAGTGAATCATTGAACCTTATACTTGACTTAGATGTCTCAACAGTTCATTTGCCAGTTAAGCCTGACGATTCACAGATGATGGATAGACTGGAAGATATGCGGTGGATCAAAAATAAGGCATTCCAGTCATACATGACAGAAGACGCAATCAAGAGTTTTCAATAACATCGAGGGACCAATGGCGACAATAGCCTACGACCGATACGACGTGAAGCGAGGCAGTAGTCCGATCGCAGATGATATAGCCGAGGCTGTTGAAAAACTTAGCCGGTATATTCATAAATCGTACGCAGGTGCAGAGCCGTTGATTCGGAGCGAACTCTATGAACTGATTGAAGAGTGTAGTGAGCCAAATTGGGATGGCTACGAAGCTGCGCCAGTCAGCCGTGATTCAATACTTGCAGCTAAAAAATTCCTTCTCTCGCTACCGTTGGGAACAAAGCTACCTTCGGTCGGTCTTCTCCCAAGCGGCAATGTTACGTTGGAATGGCAACACTCCCGTCGTCGCAGCCTAACCCTAAGTTTTTCACCAGAAAGTGAAATTCATTACGCCGCACTGTTGGGCGCTGGCCGACAGTCGGGAACCGAACCATTTTACGGAGATGTTCCGGCGACAATTCTTAACTTGCTGGAAAGAATCTACTGATGCTCGATCCGGAGAACTTGCCCGAAGTTGAACCGGACGAACGTACGGCGCGTTTTATCGTAGACAAAAGACATCTTAATCGCTCTACCATTCCGCCAACAGTTAAAGCGAATGCTTATATGCCGCGAAAAAATGAAGAAGGCGTTTCAATCACTCGCTTGGTTCAAATTACCGCTGACGAAGTTTGGGCGATTGGCATGGCGATGGCCGCAAACAGAAATCCGCCGAGAAAACTTAAGGGCAGATCAGATGTTTTGGCAGCCACCTTTCAGGGCCAAGGTTTGGAAGTCAAGCCAGTGGCCGTAGATGGCAATCCAAACCATGCAGAAGCTTGCGGGTGGCCAAGCTTAGAGTCGGACCAACTGATGATCGCCAAGGAAATCGCAGCGGTCGCGAAGTTTGTGGCTGCACCGGAAGTGTAACCATGCCCAGGCTTCACAACGGGCAGAAGCCAGCGCGTCTGCCAATTCCGCCACATCCGCAAAAATGCGATGGACTAATTAGTCCAACACGCGTTTTAGTTTCATTCCTGATCAGCGACGAGGTAAGGATCAAACTTGTTGTTCTTCTTGGTCAGAAGCTTCAATAGTTTTGGATGAACGAACAGCTTCTCTCGCCCCACCGTAATGTAGGTCAACACTTCACATTCGACTAATTGCTTAAGTTGTCTCGAAGCAGCTTGCCGGCCAGCAATATCAGCGTCGACGACATCTTGTATCCGACAATAAGGCAACTCAAAAATTAAACTTAACAGCTCATAGCTATAAATGCGGCCAAGTCGGCTGCGGCTGTATTCACAAGTGTGATCAAACAGTAGTCGAATCGCTTCAATTTTTGATTTTGTTCGTTCTGCAGTTTCCTCAACACCTTTAACGATAAATAACAACCATTGTTCCCAATTGCCTTTGGCTGTGACTTCCAGCAGCAACCGGTAGTAGTCATCCTTGTTATCAATGATGTAGCTACTCAAATACAGAATCGGGAGCGAAAGCAGTTTTTCGTTGATCAAAAATAAGCTATTGAGCACGCGGCCGGTTCGACCATTGCCGTCAGTGAATGGGTGAATGGCTTCAAACTGATAATGGCCTACCGCCATTCGCACCAGCGGATCCAAATCCTGTTCGTTATGAATGAACTTTTCCCAGTTCGCCAACAGGGCACGAAGCAGATCTTCTCCAACGGGGGGAGTATAGACGACTTCCCCTGATTCTTTTGCAAGTGCCGTTCCGGGCACATTCCGCACCTTCATCGACCGGCCTTTGATCTTGCTACAAATCTCTTCGGCCGTTCTGGTGGTTAATGGTTTTTTCTCAAGCGATCGAAAACCTTCGAACATCGCTTGGCTATATCGAAGCGCTTCTTTCGTTGCAGGGTCAGCATGTTCGTCCTGGTGCTGATGTTGAAATAGCTTGTCGGTGGTGGTGACAATATTCTCAATGGCAGTACTGGCTTGCGACTCCAGCATCGGCAGCGTATTGACCAACATGGCTTGGTTAGGAATTAGCTGGGCAGCCTGTTTCAGTTCCGCTACTGCCGCTCTAGCAGAAATGCATGCTTTCAAGACAGCACGCGTTTCTAATTCGACCGC
>CALDEW010000395.1 GCA_937942355.1 uncultured Pirellulaceae bacterium
GACTACCTCGAGATCCCGAACCTTGCCACGCGCGGACGCGGTTACCTGAAGTCCTTCTTCAAATGGGTCTATTTTGGAAACAAACCCAAACCGATCACTGACGTAGGTGTTCGTGGAGTGATTGTCAAAGCGTATGGTTTCTTGGCAATGGCTTGGTTCTTCTCGATTTCGTTGGGATTGTCTCTGGCGGCGTCGAGCATGTTTGAAGGGTTTGGGCTGTTGGTCGCCGTGGTAGGCATGATCCTCTGGTTCGGGATTCCAATCATCAAATTTGCTAAGTTCGTAGTCATGGGGTCCGAAACGGAAAACCCTAACCGAATCTGGTTCGCAACGGCGATGTCGATCACCTGCCTTTTGCTGGGCGCGTTTTTGTTTGCTTGCCCAAGCCCCTCTGTCGTGTCCGCGCCGATCGTGATTGATTTTGAAGATTTGTCGATTGTACGCGCCGAGGCTTCGGGTTTCGCACAGACGATTCACGTCGTCGATGGGCAAAATGTAGAAGCCGGTCAGCTATTAATATCCATGGAGAACCGAGAGCTTGCTGCGGAGCTTGAGTCGCTGAAGGTGGACGTTGAGATTGGCGAACTTCGTTGCAAAACGTTTCATAAGACCGGCGACATCGCGTCCCTAAAATTGGAACGGTCCTCGCTGGAGTCGATGTATGAGCGTGTCGAGGAACTGACAAACTTGGTTAGGAAATTAGAGATCGTCGCTCCGCAGTCAGGCGTCGTCATGGCCAGCGACCTTAGCGCAAAAGAAAACACTTACCTCATGCCGGGCGATGAAGTGCTTTCCATTGGGATGACAGATCAACTTCAAGCCGTAGCGCTGACGCGGCAGCAAGATGTCGAGTGGATCGAGAAGACGCAGGCCGAGGACGTGCAGTTGTTTGTCTGGGGACAGGATGACCAAGCGCTGTCACCCGGCAAGATTAAACGCATTCTTCCTCGGGCGCGCGATGATTTTCCTCACGAGGCTTTTGCGGCGTCCAATGGCGGACCATTGGCGGTAGTTCCTCGGGGTCAAGTAGAAAGCAGTTCGGATTCAAAAGAAGAAGAACAATCACTGATGCTGACCGAACCGCGCGTTCAGGTCGAGATCACGCTCAGCGCCGAAGATCGGCAGCGCTTGTTGCCGGGACAAAGTGGCACGATGCTGATCCGCAGCCGCGAAGAAAAAATGGGGCCCTACTTAGCCTCGAACTTCCTACGATTCATCCGCAAAAATTCGCTCCGCAGTCACGGACTTTAATGCCGCTTATTCGTAGTACCGCCTTCAGGCGGAACGCGGGTATGCATAGGACAGCAAAGGCCGGTAAGTCGTTGTCGATGCTGACAGCCATGCAATGCCCGCACTCTCACTCACAATTTGAAATTCTTTTCCTTGCACGAGCATCAAGGGGCTGCCACAATAAATTTGTTATTCAACGTGGGGAGCCTAGCGTCAAACCAACCATTCAGTACTTCTTTGTAGCAACGGCATTGATCGCAATCTCACTGGCGATATTCATGCAACCGATGCCTGCTCCGTCGGCTCCAACGATCGCCGTTGCTGGTCAGGAGTTTTCGCAACCCGCCCCTCTCTCACTTGGTGAACTCGTTTCCGGGTTTCTGGGATCTTGGCCGATGCAATTGGCTGCATTTTACTTGGGCATCGCCACTGTAATGCACTTGATCGCAACATTGTTGAACTTGACTGGTTTTCCACGCTGGTTGTTTGGGATTGGTATTCCATTGGTTGGTGCGCTTGTTTGCTATTGCACCTCAGTGGATCAGGCGTACTTTACCGTCGCAGAAGTATCAATCTTCGCGTTGATCGGATTTTCCATCAGCTTTTGCTTCATTTCGTTCTTCTTCGATACAATGTTTGCGTCAAAAACTGAAACGGAAAGAAGTAGTGACTAAGCATTCACCATTGCTCCACGAAGAACTTGCGTTCTTTGAGGCACGGGACGATTCAAGGTGCGAGATACCTTTGATAATCCTCGGTACCTTTCTAGCCTTCCCTTTCCTGGCGCTTGGGCCGTAGTTGTCTTTCGGTCTCCGAAAGAACACTCAAGCGCTATTGCGCGGCATAGCGCGCGAAGTGCACTTTCGGAGACCGAAAGGCTACTTTGGATAATCCCCTGCACCGTTCATAATCCCGAACTCGCAATTAAGCGGCTGATTGACGCTTTAGCTTCTGGAACCTTAAACTCGCCGTTACCTGTCTACGAAGCGATCGGCAATTTGCCTTGATTCAGCTCAGCGACAGCATTGTCTGAAATCAACCCTTCCGATTCGAGCCGGAACTTAATCGATAAGAAGTCCGCCGGCCTCACCAAATCTGAATCTTCATTAGTTGTCAGGGTAACTACCACCTCAGAGTCCGCGTGGCGAAATGCCAGTGAGTGATCAACCTCAACAAACGACTCAAACCCAATGGTGATCAAATAGTCCCGCATTGCGGCTACTGTTACATCAGCGCGGTTTTGACCAGATGCTTTAGAAAGGCAAATCATTGATTCGAAAATCCAAACTACCGACGGATGCGTTGGGCTCGTTCGGTCAATTTCTTCGAGCGGGCTGATGCGGTGATGGAGCTGCCAGTTGAGCTTCGTCCCATGGAGGCCAAGCGACTGGCCATCGGTGAGGAGGCGGTGCAAGACGCACAGCCGCAACCGCCTTCTTGGACGCCCGCAGGAACGACTTCGGTGTAATCGCCAACCACGTATTCACTGGTCGCGTCGCAACCGCCGCAGGTTACTTCGCCGCACTGGCACGGCACCGAGCTTTCGCTGCCCGAGCAATCTCTTTTTCCGTAAAGTCCACTCAACAAACAACAGCCTGAACGGCAACCTTTGCGACAGAAAGGCCGCGCTTTGACCGCACCGCCAACGAACTGATCGTCACAGCAGGGATCGTTGCAATCCGGAGGTGTGCTGATCCATTCGCCAACGTAAGCTTCGCCGCAACCGCTTCCGCAGATCATGCTTCGCCGCGCATTTCGCAGCGCACTCAATGGTCCGCCTCGCAGCGCTCCGCAGGAACCACTGCCGCATCCGCAGGAACTGACGCTGGCGGATCCGCAGTCACCGCAACCTGTCCCGCAACCGATACCACAGCCGCGAGGACCGCAA
>CALDEW010000396.1 GCA_937942355.1 uncultured Pirellulaceae bacterium
TAACGCTCGGTGTCGTGGACCGCGATGAACTCCAGTTCGTCGCCGGGAACCACCAATAACGCCAGCGGATAGTTGCTTCGCTCAAAATGTTCCAGCGACGAGATTTGAATTCCGCCTTGGTCGGCTTGAGCGGCAGGGTAGTTCTCAAAAACCAGAATGCTCTCAAACAAGCTCGCTCCGGCCGCTAATCCGGCAAGCTTTTGTACGTCGACCAGCGCACTCAACTCCCAACGGCGCGAATCGGCTTGCTTACATTGAAGCTCATTTAATAAATCGCCAAGCTTTTGCTCGGGAGCGATCTTGATGCGCAGAGGAAGCGTATTGATAAACGACCCCACCGCGTTTTCAATTCCAACGATTTCGTGAGGCCGCCCGGCGACCGTTGTTCCGAAGACGATGTCGTGCGCTCCGCCTGAGTATCGGCTGATCGTCAACGCGAAGGCGGCTTGGACAACCGTGTTCAAGGTTACTTGTTGGCCACGAGCAAACGTTTTGATGGCTTGGGTCGATTGCGTTGACAGCTTGCAACTGGTTTGCAAATAGCTGCTGTTAGAGCTTTCGATATTTTGCTCAACCGACGGAGGCCCGATGCAGTTGGCGGCTTCGAACCCAGACAACTCTTGCTGCCAAAATTCTTCCGCTGAATCGGCGTCGAAGTTTTGAAGGTGTTCAATGTATCGTCTGAACTCGAAGGCGTCCGGTAGTGATTTGAATTCACCGCGATAACAGTCCGCAATCTCTTTCAGCAAAACGTGAGTCGCCCAACCATCGAGAACAAGATGGTGAAAAGTTAACAGCAGCGTCCACTTCTCTTCCGACAGATGAATCAGAGTGAACTTCAACAAAGGCGCGGAGCCTAAATCAAATCCTTTCCCTCGATTCGACTCGATCAGATCCAAAAGCTTGCTTCGCGCTTGGTCAGCGCTGTTTCGCCAATCGACCAACGACACTGGGAAATCAACTTCGTCATGAACGATCTGAAACGGTTGGTCAACGTCCTCCCAAACAAATGTTGTCCTCAACGCCGAGTGCCGGTTGGCGGCGGTTCGAATCGCGTCCGCAAGTCGGTTTGAATCAATCACACCTTGCAACGAAACCGCAACTTGATCGACGTACACTCCCGACCCCGGTTCAGAAACGGCGTGAAACAACATCCCTTGCTGCATCGGTGAAAGCGGATAAACGTCAGCGACGCCCGGACGCACAAGCTCACGCGGCGTATGAAAGTTTACTTGCGAAGCGGAATTGTCTTTGTGCTGATCGAGCTCTAAAGCATCACTCTGTTGGTCAATGCTTGCCGCAAGTTTCTCAACCGTCAGGCTTTCAAAGAACTGATTCGGTGAAACCTTAATTCCGCTACGCTGTGATCTGGCGACGATTTGGATCGCTTGAATTGAATCGCCGCCAATTTCAAAAAAGTTGTCTCGGACGCCGACTTCTTCAACGCCAATCACTTCCGCCCAGATTTGGGCTAACTTCTGTTCGGTTTCGTTGCGAGGAGCCACAAAATGTTTAAGAGTTTCCGCCGCCAAACCGCGCGGATCTGGCAAAGCGCTTGTGTCGACTTTGCCGTTCTCCGAAAGCGGCACGTCGTCGATTCGGATAAATCGGCTCGGCAACATGAAGGCAGGGAGCCGCTCGCTGACGAATTGCGATAGCTGGTCCGACGGCAGTTCATCTTCGCAAACGTAGTAAGCCACCAATCGAGTGCCATCGGTCGGGTCGCCCAAGTCACCGTCGTAGCCGATTTCGTTCAAGATTTGATGTACGTTTTCGACATCAATGTCATCGTCTAACTCCTCTAGGGCCGCCCCGCGTTGCTTGTGCCCCATCCGGACATCCCACGCGTAGGGCAATGCGTAGTTATGGAATCCCTCGCGCCGTTTGTGAACATAAATGCCAACATCATTGATCAAACAGTTCGTCGAACGACCAGTGTCGCTCGGCCGCACCCAAGGCAGACGTTCGTCGAGGTACCGATACATCTCGTCCAGATCGACATCACAGTAGCGATAGAAATCAATAATTTGAACCTCGTTGAAAATCGCTTCGTCCTGCAGGTCCTCAACGTCAAGCTTCTGATAAACAGCATCGTCGACTCGATGGTAGGCTTTGCGAGCCTCCATCACTGTCTGGTCGATTTGCACAAGATCGACAGGCGTTTGCTTAAACAGGTCTTCGGTCAATCGCGTTTCAAAAAACTGGCCACGCGAAAGACCTGTGAAGAGAAATGGAATCTTCTTTTCCTTCGCCGTGTTCATCGCCAACGTGTAAATCGTTTTGAAACAGCCTTGGCAAACATTAGAAAAGCGTTTCAAGCTGTCGACAAAGATCTCGTTCATCGCCGGCGTTGAACCAAACACATGATCAACACCAAGCGTCGCAACGACTCGACGGATGTTCGCCTTGGCTTGCTCGGAGATGTAGCCATTGTCCAAAGTGAAAGCGAGAACTCTCAGACCCATGTCGGCCAATCGCCCCAACATGTACGTGCTGTCCTTGCCGCCGCTAAGCAGCACCATGCAGTCGTATTCGCTTCCGGCAATTTGAGCATCGGTTCGCGCAGAGAGAATCTTATCCAGTTGCTCCAGCGGTTGAAACCAACCTTGCGCCTGTTCACGATAGGATTCAAAGGCGTTGCATTGATTACAAACCAAGTTTTGGTCGAATGAAACGCCGGGGTAGTTGGAAGCCAGACCGCACTTAACGCAGTGGTCGATGGTCTGGCTGGCCGCGCCGGAACCGAAAGTTGTCACAACGACCTTAGAGATTTCCGGGTGGCGTTGAAGCGCTGTTTCAATCGCCCCAAGTTCAATTCGCGCACCGCGAATTTTGACTTGATGGTCTCGCCGCCCAAGGTATTCGAAAACGCCTTGAGCGTTAATCCGAGCCACATCGCCGGTCCGATAAAGTTTGGATTCCGAGCAATGCGAGAGGTCGACAAAGCGGTCCGCCGTAAGTTCCGCCCGTCCGAAATAACCGTTGGCCAGTTGATCGCCGCCGATATAAAGCTCTCCCGCGACGCCGATAGGAACCGGTTGCTGATGTTCGTTCAACACCAACGCTTGCATGTTGCCGATCGGACGGCCGATCGGCACCGAAACAGAAGTCAATTTCTGAGACGCCTTCATCGAGTGAACAATGCAACCGACGGTGGCTTCGGTAGGACCATACTCGTTGTGAATCATCACCTCGCCAGAAAACGTCGAAGCGATTCGGTTGACCAGTTCAGTCTTTAAGTCCTCGCCGCCAAGGATGAGTTGGCGCACTTTTGAACCCTGTAGATCGCGGTTTGCCAACAGACTCAGGTGAGAAGGCGTCAGTTTGATAATGTTGACAAGGTTTTCCTCAACGACATCCAAAAGTGCCAGATCCGAGCCATCGGAACGACGAGGATAGACAACGACTTGGCCGCCGGAAATAAGAGGAACAAAGATCGAAGTCAGTGTTAGATCGAAAGTCAGCGGAGTGAACAGCGGGAAACTCAGTGCGCTGCCGGCGTCATAGTAATCGGCGGCCCAGCCAACATAGGCAGCGCACGCGCCGCGCGATACCTCGACGCCTTTGGGTTGGCCGGTCGAACCTGACGTATAAAGGATGTAAACAGGGGCATCGCCAGCATCGCCGGATGGTTCGTCGCTGAGACCTTGCCCCGTCGAACTGAGTTGCAAGCCGTTGGTGAATTGCCATGCGACCTTGCCGTCGTCCAACAAAAACTGTTTTCGGCTCTCTGGCCATAGCGGATCCATCGGAACGAACGTGTTGCCGGACTTCAAAATCGCCAGCATTGCCACCACTGCATCAATGCTGCGTGGCAGGCAAACGGCGATCCGCGCGGGTGGTTTGCCAACCTGCATTTGGATTGCCGCGACGGTTTTATCGACTTCCGCAGCTAGTTCACCGTACGTCAGCGACTCACCGCCCCGCCCCATAACCACCGCAACACGATCTGATTGCTGGGCGACGGTGTCATCGAAACGTTGAACGATACCTTGATGCTTTAATTTGCTTCCAGATTCATGATCGGCCAAGCTTAACCGATCCAGAAGTTCAAGCTCCTGATCGCCCAGCACGGCTACCGCAGCGATCGGTTGTTCCATTTCAGCCGCCATTGCGGTAAGCAATCTACCGAAATGAGTAACTGCTCTCGTTTGTTGTGTCGAATCAAAAACCGACTGATTGAAATCAAAGTTAACATCAATCTTTCCTTTGCCTTCAAAATCTCCCGCGTGAAGCCGCAAATGATGCTCGGCATCATGGCAACCGGGATGCAACCAAACCGGCTCAACAGAGGTTTCGCCAAAGGAACTGAAACTGGCGTTGATGAAGTTACAAACCACATTGAACGACGCATTGGTTTGCGCTGACATCTCCCCCGAAGTCGCGCGTTTGAGGTAATCGTTGGTTGCCGTTTGCACTTTCTTCAGCAAGCTTGCAAACGTTTCGTTCTCGTCAACCGTGACTTCGTGAACATGGAAGGCGATGAAAGGCCCCATCGACTCCTTGGCCAGCTTCGTCAGCCGATGATGGAACGGCACACCAATCCGGATCGTCCGTTGGTCGCCAATTCGAGACAGGTAGCTGTAGAGCAAAGTCAAAACAATATTCAGCTGCCCCATCTCTTGCGAAAAAGAACGGGCTCGTTTGTCACGAGTGATCTTTTGAAACGCATCTACGTTTAACTCTGCTGGCACGCGGCGACTGGCACTTTGAATCCTCGGCGCGGTTTTTCCATAGAGCGTTAGTGGAACAGCGGCGCGGTTAACCTGCGGCCCACTTTCAAAAGCAACGTCCTCTTCGGGAAGAAACTGCCAATCGACTTCGTCGGGAAGTGACTCGTCGCGCCGCAACGTTTGGTAGAACTGCTCCTGAATGCGATAAAGTTGCGTCACGCCCCACGCATCACAAATCAAGTGATGCTGGTTAATAAACCAAACATGATCCTCATCGCTCAGCTTCAGCAAAGCCGATTCAAACATCAATCCGTCCATCGGCAACAGACGTTCGCATCGAGACTGGCACCACTGACAAGCGGCTTGAAAGGGATCACTCTCACCAGAAAGGTCGATCACAGCAAATTCGAATTCAGCATTTTCGACCAACTGAGCCACCGGAATCCCCTGCTCAGTCATCGCGACGGTCGTTCGCAGCGATTCCGATCGAGCGACGATTTCACGAAACGCACGCTCAAAAACAACTGAGTCAATCGAAGCGGCAATACGAATTCGAAATGCCGAATTGTAAATCGGTGACGTCGGGTCGAGCTCTTGCCCCGCCCAAATCAGACGCTGCATCTGGCTCAAACGTCTCGTCGAGGTGCCTTGCGAAATTTGCATTTTACCGACGCCTCAAACATTGGGTTCAAGGTAGGCAACAATGGCCCCCACGGACATGAACGTCTCGACCGTAACATCCTGCGCAGGAACGGCAAAACCAAACTCGGTTTCGATGTATGCGAGGAGCCTCATGATTCCCAAGGAATCGACAAGACCATCTTCCAGCAAATCGTCGTCGACGGCCAGATCGGTGTGAGTTGAATCCAAAAGTACGTCCGACAGAATGTAGGAAGTCAATTTTCGGACCAGCTCTTCGGTACTAAAGGACGATTGGGAATCGCTCATGTCGTCCAATTTCTTTGTTTGAGTTTGTTGCAAAGCTGCTGAGCTTTCTCTTTCAAATCCTTGCGATCAATTTTTCCACTGCGCGTTCGAGGCAGATCAGCAACACAGTTGATTCGATTGGGGATTGCGTATCGAGACAGACAGGAGTACAGATAGCTTTTGAAAAATTCTTCGTCGGCTTGTGAATCCGTTTTACAGATCACCGTCGCATGAATTTCTTTGACCTCTCCGTTTAAGATCCAGTATACGCCCGCTTCTTCTACTTCCGGGTGATTGGTCAGCGTGCGTTCGATGTCGTCAAGTTCGACACGGTAGCCGCGGACTTTGACTTGCCGGTCTTTCCGCCCCAGAAAGACGAGCTGACCGTCCTCGCGCTGACTTACAATGTCACCGGTTCGGTAATAGACCTTCGGAGATCCCGTTTCGTCGGTGTAGTGAAAGAACGCTTTTTTGTTTAATTGGGCTTGTCCCCAGTAGCCTAACATCATCGTCGTCGAACAGATGACCAGTTCGCCGGCGGTCTGCCCATCGACGATCTCGTCATTGGAGTCAATGATCAAACCATCGGTTTCATCCCACGTTTTACCAATGGGTACGGGCGAGTTTTGCGGATCGTCCGCGTAGGTTGGAGGAATGTGATAGTAAGTGCACTGGTTAACTTCCGCCGGTCCGTAAACGTTACTGAAGCGCGCGTGAGGCCATTTCTTCATCAGCGCTTTGAGGTGGCGCGGAGGAAAAGGCTCACCCCCATACAGCACCCAACGAAGTTGACTGAAGTCGAGATCGTCAAGCGGAGCATGAGCTAACATTTGCTGCAGCGCCAAAGGCACCGAGTACCAGATGGTGACTTGTTCCTTGGAAGCCAATTGAGCCAGACTGCCGGGAATCCGGGTATGAGCCGCCGGCACGATCAATGTGGTGGCTCCGGCAAGGCAGCTTGAAAAGTACCCAAAAGTAGACATGTCGAAATTGATCGGCGAATGGTTGGCGATCACGTCTTCCGAGGATACGCCATAGGTCGCTACCGATAGTCTGGCGTAAGCCAAACCACTGCTGTGAGAATGCGTGATACCTTTGGGACGTCCGGTCGAACCAGAAGAGTACATGATGTACGCCGGAGACGTAGGCTTAATAAGTTTTGAGTTGGCGTTATGTGGATCGGTGGAATAATCACTGATCATCGGCATCGGAAGATTTTTCGGAGTCGATTCCAAATCTGTGTTTTCGCCGCCACCGATCACGCATTCAAGCGATCCGGGATTGGCGAAGATCTCTTTCAATGCACGCGCCTTTTTCGGACGTGTAATCATAAACCGAATTCCACAGTTCTGAATCAAACCGCGCACGCCCCCTGTTGGCATGCCCGGATCGACTGGAACCAAAACGCCGCCAGCTTTTAAAATCGCATAAACGGCAATCGCGGTTTCGGCGCAACGTGGCATGAATACCCCCACGCGATCTCCCGGCCGAAGATCCTGCTGGACCAGCAGATGAGCAAGCTGGCTCGAGCGATCATCAAGTTCCTGATAGCTAATCGAAGTCACGCCGTCTGTAAACGCAACCCTCGTCGGAGAATTTTTCGCGGCCGATGTGACCATGTGATGTAAGAGTTGACTCATGAAAGCCCTCTCTTTTTCTCCGTCGCACTTGACGCAGTCGAACCGGCCAAAGTCGGGCTTAGTTCGGTCGCTTCACTTCCCTCAAGGAAAACGTAGGGGCTCTTGGGATCGGACGATTGTGTTCCCATCCAAACTTCGGTGCCCAACCCTAATCTGCGCGCATGGTCTAGAAAGAGCATGGTCACAGCGTAGTCTTCCAGCACCCAACCCGTCGAATCAAACACCGTCAGGCACTGTTTCAGGTTCGGCAAAAATCCGGAACGCTGCATCAGCTGATAAAGTTCCTCACCAATATCTGATGACGCCAATTGTTGGCACTCGCCTTCAATCTCAGCTTGGACTCGAACATCAGGCGTTACGAAGCTTCGTTTCAAAAGCGGTAACGGCAACTCGAACTTGTTAGGGAAATCGGAGCCCACTGCGTTGATGTGCAAATGTTCTTGAGTTGGCACATCATCAAAAACGGGGCCTGCTCCGATATCAATCGTGGTGGCAATGCTGATAATGTCTGACAGCTCAAGGATATCCAGAATCGAAGACATCTCGAAATTGGCTTCACCAACAAACGGTCGACAACGTTGCTCAAACGAGTCCATTGTCGCAAAATCGGTGTCGAAAAAACAAACGCGCTGAACGTCAAAGACGCGCGTCAGAGCGTGCAACTGAGTCACCGCTTGGGCACCGCAACCAATCAGCCCCACAACACGACTGTCGGTCCTTGCCAAAAACCGACTCGCAATCGCAGACGCGGCACCCGTACGAAACGCCGTTAGCAGCGTCCCATCGACAACCGCCTCCAACTGACCTGTTGTTGCGTTGTACAGACTAAAGTCTGAAAGGATGGTGGGAAGTGCGCTGAGATCTGGATTGCGCGGGTGATAGCCGACCATCTTCATCAACACGTGCTCGCCGGTTTGCAGCAAGGGCATCCATTCGAGCAATCCCGAGCGCGGCGACGAGTAACTAAATCCGTCGCGGACAGGCACAGCAGTCTGTCGCGGATCAAAGTTTTGAAACGCTTCTTCTAATCTAGCAATCAACTCGTCCATCAGTCGATCGACACCGATTTCAACGACGATTGCTTGGATATCAGTTTGTGAAAGTACAGTCGTTTTCATCAGGCACCTAGGATGGCTCGTTCGCAAAACCACCATGCCGCGATCACACAGATGACCAGCGAACCGCCCACCAAAAAGACCGGTTGGTAAAGTTTTGACTTGCGAAGGAAAAAGATGACAGGAAAAACTGCGATCACGATTGCCAATTGTCCCAACTCGACACCAATATTGAATGACAACAGCAGTTGGTTAAGGTCTCCCATGCGGAAGGGAAGGTCCTTCATGACTGAAGCAAATCCCATCCCGTGAAACAACCCAAAGGTAAACAGGACGATCCAAGTTCGATCGTGAAAGACTGGAAAGATGTTGTTCAAGGCGACAAGAATAATCGAAAACGCAATAATCGACTCGACGATCCATCCTTCCAAACTGATGATGTCCAAAGAAGCCAATGCCAGTGTGATTGAGTGAGCCACCGTAAACACGGTGACGATTTTCAGAATATTCCAGAACGCACCCGCAAAACCTTTCACCGGCACCCAAGTCTTCCCCACAGCATCGGTCGGCACGCTGTCTGACGTGCCTTCGACTTCGTTGTCGACGACTTGCGTTTCGCTTTTCCGTCTCAGGAGAACCGAAGCCAACAAGAGCGTTACCAAAAACAAGATATGATCAGTACCGATCCAGATGTGTCGAACGCCCTCCCAGATGTAATACTGCCAGCCTTTGGGAACCTGAGAAACGTTGACAAGATCGACTTCTTGTTCGTCGTTCCATGGCGTAAAAATCGTGTGATAAAAACCCTCTTGAAATCCGTCTTCGGTGATCCCCTTGCTTTCGTCAGGCTTGGTGAGACCCTCGTCTTGAAAGCTGCTGTAATTCATGCACAGGATCGAACGTGAATAGCGATCAAACTCAAACAGCATGTCACTTTTGACGATCACTTTTTCTGGCAACGCGTCAAACGTCTCGGTCTTGTAAAGAATTTTCACGAAGTGCTTGAAAGTTTTGCTTTCCAGCACGCCGATCCCAATAATCTCGTATTGAATTGCTTCGCCGTCGAGCGTTTTGATTTCAAAATGCTCCCGAACGTATTTTTCGAGAACAGCCGCATGGCCTTGCAGAGCAGACGTAGCCCCTTCCAAGTCTTCGGGGAGCTCGAGATCTAGATACTTACGAAGGTCTGGCAAGCGCATTTGCACTTCGCCCGAATAATGATCAGCAACTGGGTTAAGCCAAATATAGGTTTCGTCGGTCGAATGCGCCGATAAAGTTGGTGCAAAAGAAACCAAGAACGCCAAAGTAAGCGACACCTGAATCATTCGGTGATACATTAAATTAAAAACCCGTTGTGTCACAACTTTGGACCTAAAACATAGATAAATAACAGAAATTAAAACTAGAAATTGACGTCGACTTCACCGCCACTGATCGAACACAGATTTCGATACACCGTGATTGTGATGTCATCAGAAATAGCATGCGTGGAACCGTCAAGCAGCGAAAAGATTGACAGCCCTGGATGAGCC
>CALDEW010000397.1 GCA_937942355.1 uncultured Pirellulaceae bacterium
ATCACCGTTCAATACTACGACGGCCAACCGCTGGGCAAATTGATGGCGGCGGTGATCACGGACGGGCCGGAACAAATTGTCCCAGTCCCCATCGGTGGTATTGGCGGCGACGGCGGTGATTCCGAGAAATTCGTTACATTCAACCGCGCGGGCGTTTTAGCACTGCGAATCAACGAATCGCCCGCTAAACTTGGCGACAATTCTGGTCGATTAAAAGTGACCATTGAGAAATTGGAATAATTGACGATAATAAGCCCGAAGTCGTGTTTTGCTCGGCCAAACTTCTAGGCTCAGCCACGAACAACACCAAACCTCCACACTGCACCCGGTAAACCTAATGAACTTTTTGCAGAATCAAGATCCTGCCATCTTCAACGCCATCAACGACGAGGCCGAGCGCCAGCAAAATGGCCTGGAGATGATCGCCAGCGAAAATTACACCAGCCCCGCCATCATGGAAGCCGCCGGCAGCATCCTGACCAATAAATACGCCGAGGGATATCCCGGTCGCCGGTACTACGGCGGCTGCGAACATGTTGATGTGATCGAAGACATCGCACGTGACCGGGCCAAGGAACTCTTCGGTGCCGAGTACGCCAACGTGCAACCTAACTCGGGTTCTCAAGCCAACCAAGCCGTTTATTTGGCGTCGCTGGATGTTGGCGACACCGTGCTGGGGCTTGATTTGGCTCACGGTGGTCACCTGACGCACGGGATGCGACTGAACCTCTCGGGCAAACTTTACAACTTCGTCAACTACGGCGTCACCAAAGACACGCACCGCATCGACTTCGATCAGGTCGCTGCTTTGGCCAAAGAGCACAAACCGAAAATGATCGTTGCCGGAGCCAGTGCTTATCCGCGCGAAATCGACCATGCGAAATTCAAAGAGATCGCGGACGAACACGGGGCGCTGCTGTTTGTCGACATGGCCCACTACTCGGGTCTGGTCGCTGGCGGTGTTCACAACAGCCCCGTTCCTCACGCCGACTTCGTCACCACCACCACGCACAAGACTCTCCGTGGTCCACGTGCGGGTCTGATCATGTGCAAAAAGAAGTGGGCCAAGAAAATCAACTCGGCCGTCTTCCCGGGAATGCAAGGCGGTCCGTTGATGCACATCGTTGCCGGAAAAGCCGTTTGTTTCGCCGAAGCGATCAAGCCCGAATTCAAACAGTACGCACAAAACGTCGTCGACAACTGTCAAGCACTCGCTGAAGAATTGCTGACGACCGATTTGCGTTTGGTCAGTGGCGGAACAGACAACCATTTAGTGTTGGTGGATGTGACGCCGCTTGGTATCGGTGGAAGCATCGCCGAAGAAACACTTGATAAGTGCGGCATCACCATCAACAAGAACATGATCCCCTACGACGAACGTCAACCGATGGACCCCAGCGGAATTCGCATCGGCACCCCGGCGCTGACCACGCGTGGCATGGGTCCTGATCAGATGAAGCAAATTGGTGGCTGGATCATCAGTGCATTGTCCAGTCCCGATGACACGGCGAAACTGGATACGATCCGCGGCGAAATCAAAGAGATGTGCGAAAGCTTCCCTGTTCCCGCTGCGGCGACGTTGGTTTAATTCGTAGGGCCGGTTCCCACCGGCCATGCCTAACTTTTGCTTTAACCTAATCTTGCTCCGCTCGGCCGGTGGGAACCGGCCCTACTTAGTAATCCTTTCTGAAAAAAGATCTCCATGGACTCCGAACTGATCGACCGATCAAACGAAATCAGCCAGCGCATCAATCAGCTCCGAGACAGTCTTTGACTACGGTCAAAAAGCAAAAGACATCGAAGCGATCGAAGCCGAGATGGCAAAAACCGATTTCTGGGATGACACCGAAAAGGCGCAGGCAACCGTTGGAAGATTGAAGGCGGTGAAATCGGTCATCACGCCTCTGATGGAGCTCAGCAGCAGCGGGGAGGATCTCTGCGCGTTGATCGAAATGGCCGAAGAGGACGAATCGATCGAGCCCGAGATTCGCAGCGAGATCGAATCGCTGGAAAAACAGTTGGACGCGCTCGAACTCAAAGCGCTTCTAAACGGACCGCATGACGGCTGCGACGCGATCCTCACCATCTACGCGCGCGACGGCGGCACCGATGCCAATGATTGGGCTGAAATGATGCTGCGCATGTATACGCTGTGGGCACAGAAACAGGGTCATAAGATCGAACTGTTGGAAAAGTCGGCCAACTCCGAAGCCGGTATCAACAGCGCCGCGATCGCGATCCGCGGCCCGATGGCTTACGGATACCTCAAGGCCGAATCGGGCACGCATCGTTTGGTCCGCATCAGCCCGTTCAATTCAGAAGGCAAACGGCAAACCAGTTTTGCGGCCGTGGATGTGACGCCGGAGATTGCCGATTCGATCGACATCGAAATTGAAGAAAAAGACGTCATCACCGAAACCTACAAAGCCAGCGGGGCAGGGGGGCAGCACGTCAATAAAACCGACAGTGCTGTTCGATTGAAACACGTACCTTCAGGCGCCGTTGTTCAATGTCAAAGTCAGCGTTCGCAACACAAAAACCGCGCTCAGGCTTGGAAGATGCTGCGGGCGAAATTGGCTCAGATCGAAGACGAAAAACGCGAAGCCGAAGAGGCCAGCAAATATCAAAATAAGCAGCGTGTCGGATTCGGTTCGCAGATCCGCAACTATTTCTTGCATCCTGATCAGCGCGTCAAAGACGCCCGCACCGGATACTCCATGGGCGACTTCGGCAAAGTACTCGACGGCGAGATCCAAGGATTCTTGGATGCGTACCTCAATTGGTTAGCCAAGGAAAATTCGTAAGGCAAGTGCGACGCTCAATGGCGTTTACGCCAGCCCCAACCGCTCGACTTGTTAGCGGCAGGGCGCTAGCCGCTGGTTCGTTGCGGAACGTTTCCCCAATGCTTCAGGCAAAGGCAGTGCAACCCGCGGCTAACATTTGTAACGCAAGTGCCATTGAGCCACCACACGATCTGACCGGATAGAATAACCGTCTAAGCGAAGAGTCTGGCGGCATCAGTAAACTGGTGCTTTCACCATCGAATCCAGTAAACCACGGTATTCCCCGAGCCAAACCGCCACTTTTAAATCGTTTTTTTCTTCGGACCCAATCTGTATTGCCTCGCCCCACCAATATCGCAAAGATTGACCGTCATACCTCTCGCGCCTGACACCATCGAGCGCTATGAATATGGCTAAAATTTCAACCTACCTGCTGCGGAGAGATCTTCAAAGATGTTCACTCTATTCAATATTTCAGTATTGTCCTCGCCGATCGCGATGATGGGCATGCACTTTGACCCAATGTATTTTCTGCTAGTGATTTTGCCGGGCATGGCACTTTCGGGAGGCGCAGCATGGCTGTTGAAGTCTCGGTTTGCCAAATATTCCCAAGTCCCAAGCCAAAAAGGTTACACCGGTCAGCAAGCGGCTCAGATGTTACTGGACCGGGCCGGCATCACCGATGTGAAAGTCGTGCGCGTCGACGGATCGTTGACCGATCACTACAACCCAACGACAAAATCTTTAGCGCTATCAACGCCTGTTTTTGATCAAACGTCAATCGCCGCGATCGGTGTTGCAACTCACGAGGCCGGCCACGCGATCCAACACGCGACCGGTTACTTCCCGTTGAAGTGGCGAAGCCTGCTGGTACCAGCCACGGGTATCGGTTCCAAATTTGGCACCTACACGATGATGGGCGGACTCATGTTGATGGCGATCGCTGGCCCAATCGGCAAAATCGTTTTCATCATTGGCGCATGTTTGTATGCACTGCTGTTGCTGTTTCAACTGGTAACACTGCCTGTTGAATTCAACGCCAGCAACCGGGCAAAACAATTGGTCGTGGAGGCCGGAATCGTTTCCGAGCAAGAGCGTGACGGCATCGACAAAGTATTGGGCGCTGCAGCGATGACCTACGTAGCGGCATTCTTCACGACCCTGCTAACGCTGCTTTACTTCCTTCACCGCGCCGGCCTATTGGGCGGCAACCGTCGATAGTCATTCTTTCACATCTTGGACATAACCGTAGGTTGGGCACTCTTGCCCAACCTTTTTTTTTGTGATTGTTACGTGATTTGAACGATGGTTATTGAACAGGCATTGTTTCAGATCGGAAGCTGCAAGATTAGACAAGAAAATATGGACAGGAAAATAAGATGCGCGTCCTTATCTTTTGTCAATATTTTCTTGTCTTAAATCAAGCGGCGGGCCGGCCTCGCTTCTACCCTTTGAAGTTGCGCTTTTTTAATCACGAAGTGATGGCATGTATTAGCCCCGGACGCAAGTCCGGGGGACGATTCATCCTTTGCTCTGTTAGTCCCGAAAGGACGACAGGAATCAGAGCACCCAAATATGCCGTGCTTTCAGCACTTACGGTGATTTTCCTGGAACCAATCCATGGACTCGCGTCCATGGCTTTTTTCTACCGTGCTTTCAGCACTAGGCAAATCAAAGGAGGCAAACCAAAGGGGACGCAGCTCATTGATTCAACATCGATTGCGAGTATGCTCGAAGGCAGAACCGAGTAGCTACACAATTGAAACTTATACTGACATCCCACGGTCAAGCACCGCGGGCAATGAAAGAGATATTGAACTAATTACTTTTCTTCCACCTCCTTCTCCTAGCTGCACATGCGAAAACTAAAGTTCTCGATTCGAACAGCACTGATTGGGATGGGAATCCTCACCGCGGTTTTTGCAGTTTCTTTATCATGTTATCGCTATTACAGCGGTTTCTATCCGATCTCGGTTTACCCTGCGACAAACATTTCGGAACCGATAGTTTCGGTCTACATGTACAGTGACAAATACCCAGACAGTGCAATTATTAGCAAAATTCAGTTCGCGATCTGGGAAGACGGCACAGTTTTATGGAGAGCTGGAGAGGATGGACTAAGTCCAGAGATGCTAACCCGTAAAGCGAACCCAGAGGAAATCAGTCAACTGTTTCAAACACTGTCCAAAGAACGTCTGCTGGATCCGTACATGCAACGAAACCACCAATCAATTTTCCATGATTGGTACGTTATCCAAATTGCAACAACCGAAGGCGTAATAGAACTTTCCTCATGGCGCAAAGATGCTGAAGAAAATTACAACATCATCTTCAATGGAGAATTGCTTCACGGATCTCCAGCCACTGATCCAAGCAAAATAACCTGGCCATATTCATACAAGCGATTCATAAGAAATTGGAATGCCATTCAGGAAACAGCACAGAAACTTAAAGGCAAAAATGCTGTTCCTTACAATGGCCCGCTTCCAAAACTGACTCACAGAGACGATTGAAAATATCGAGCGAAACCAAACCTGCTCGTTATTTGAGCGATGTTTCCTGAACAGCCATTACTTCAGATCGGTGGGTACAAAAAATTAGACAAGAAAATATGGACAGGAAAATAAGATGCGCGTCCTTATCTTTTGTCAATATTTTCTTGTCTAAAATCAAGCGGCCGGCCGAACCGGTCCCACTTCCACCTACGCCAACATATTGGCCAAACGTCCAGGCGAGCCCATCGCGTTATACCCACCGTCGATGTGGAGAATTTCGCCGGTGATGCCCTCGGAAAGATCCGATAACAGGAAAGCGCCGGACTTGCCAACGTCTTCGTGCGAGATGTTCTTTCCGGTCATCGCCATGTGTTCGTACATCTTTAGCATGTCACCGACGCCGGCAGCGCTTCCGGCGAGTGTCTTCAGAGGTCCGGCGCTGAGCGCGTTAACGCGTACGCCAGCTGGACCCAGATCGTAGGCCAAGTACCGCATCGTGGCATCGAGGGCCGCTTTGCAAATCCCCATGACGTTATAGCCCGGTACGCATTTCTCGCCGCCGAAGTAAGTCATGCACGCGATCGCTGACCGGTCAGACATAATCGGACGGGCGGCGTTGGCAACGGCGATCAAGCTGTAACAGCTGATCTCCATCGCCATATTAAAACCGTCTCGGCTGGTTTCGACCGTGTCCCGCTGGAGGTCGGCGCGATCGGCGAACGCGATCGAGTGCAGAAGAAAGTCGATTTTGCCAAACTCCTTCTTCGTCGTTTCCATCACGCTGGCGATTTGAGCGTCGTCCTGGACGTTCAACGGGACAAGGAATTTGGCTTCGTGCTCTGATTTCTCCAAACACTTCGCAACGCGCCGGTGATTCTTCTTCTTATCATCGTCTTCTCGGTCGGGCAAATGCGTAAAACCACACTCGCCGCCTTCGGACATGATCTTGTCCGCGATCGCCCACGCAATCGAACGATCATTGGCGACACCAAGAATCAGACCTTTTTTACCTTCAAACATACCCGCCATAACGTTCCTCTAATTTTCGTTTGGAATCCTTGAACCGTTTGATCTACATTAATAAAGGTTCAAAATGGGTCGCTCCGAAATTCGGGCAGCCCAGCAGTCGATACTTTACCACAACCCTATGCCTTGTTCATTGCCCCTGAGTGTCAAAATGAGGACACTCTGGTAAATTTGATGTGTCGCCAACACGACCAAACTTCATATAAGTCAGTTCCAGTATGAGCTATCAAGCCCAAACCGATCGCATTACTCAAGGAGACCGCGGGCCGCAACTTCTGCCCGGGCTGGTCGTCCAATCTCTGCAGACAAACGACCCAGCAGAATTTACTAAATCGGCAATCGACCACATCAATGCGGCCACCGGCGCCGCGACGACAGCCGTTCTTCAAGGCGTCAAAGGTCAGTGGCGAACGCTTGGGAAAATTGGAAATGACGAACCGCCCCAAGATCTCTTAACGGATGTTTTGGATGCAGAACATTGTAGCTCTAGCGGCGATTGGATCGCAACGCCGGTCGCCCCTTCGACTTCGGACCAAGAGTATCAGGGCATCTTGCTGGTTCAAAAGAATTCCAAACTGCCTTCGCCGCAGGAATTCGATTCCCTTGCCGCTGCCCTGCATCTAGCACTGATCAGTCACCAAAGCCAAATCGTCAACAGGCGGCGCGGGGATCGACTGCAGACAATTCTGGAGATGACCGCTAACTGGAATCAATCGCGCGAAACGGATCAGCTGCTGATTAAGATCGCCGAAGCTTCCACGCGATTGCTGGGAACCGAACGAGCCACGATCTTTTTACCCGATAGTTCCGGCGAGACGTTGATCGGAAAACCGGCGCTGGGCGTCGAAGACGGGATGCTCAGAATTCCCGCTACCGCCGGCGTCGTGGGACAGGTCATGAAGACGGGTCAACCGGTGCGCGTCGATGAAGACATTTCCGTCGAACAGCAACAAATCAATCGTGATGTTGACCAGCAATTAGGATTCAAAACTAAGACGATTCTGTGCGTCCCCATGTTGGACGCTAGCGAGAAAGTGATCGGTGCGTTCGAAGTCATCAATCGCAACAGCGGAAACTTCACGCTTGAGGACGAAGTCGCGCTCACCGAACTGGCGTCTCACGCTGCGGTGGCGATCGAAAACACGCAGCACGTCGAAAAATTGGTCTCGACCAAATCCCACATCGCCGATGAAGCCGCGGGCGCTGTCGAACTGATCGGACAATGCGAATCGATTGAAAAACTGAAAGAAACAGTCGCCAAGATCGCCGATACTGATCTATCGATTCTGATCACCGGCGAAAACGGCACCGGCAAAGAAGTCGTCGCTCAGATGGTGCACTATTTAAGTCAGCGCCGTGACGAGGTCTTGGTCGCGGTGAACTGTGCCGCGATCAGCGAAACGTTGCTCGAAAGCGAACTGTTTGGGCATGAGAAAGGCGCATTCACCGACGCTCATCAAGCACGCGAGGGTAAATTCGAACTGGCTAATGGCGGTACGCTGTTTCTGGATGAGATCGGCGACATGAGCCTTGGCGGGCAAGCGAAACTACTGCGCGTGCTGGAAGAAAAGGTCCTCGTGCGCGTCGGCGGCAGCGTCCCGATCCCGACTTCAGCGCGCGTTGTAGCGGCGACGAATCAGAATCTGGGCGAACTGGTACGGGACAAAAAGTTTCGCGAGGACCTGTTTTTCAGACTGAATGTGGTCACGATCGAGCTGCCAGCGCTGCGCGAACGGGGCGATGATGTTTTACTGTTGGCGACTCACTTTCTGGATGGATTCTGCAAGAAAGCTCGGCGATCGACTCCAACCATTTCCGCGGCCGCGAAAAAGTTGCTGACGGGACATCGTTGGCCCGGTAACGTGCGCGAGCTGCGGAACATGATGGAGCGACTGGCCTATTTATCCGATGGAGATAAAGTGCTTCCCGAGGATCTGGCTTTCATCAGCGCCCCTGCCGCCGAAGAATCGGCGATACCACTTTCCCTGTCGCTCAATGATGCGACGCAGAACTTTCAGATGGACTACATCCAACGGCAGATCGACCACGCCAAAGGCAACATCACCGATGCGGCGGCTAATATGGGGCTGCACCGATCGAATCTGTATCGAAAGATGAAGCAACTGGGAATGAAGGCCGACGAGTAGAACTTCGCCGCCGTCTGGGAACTGTTGGAAGGCGTACAGAGCGCTTGATTTGCACCGATTGATTGAGTTTTTGGGTAAGCTTTAGAAAACGCGCCGTGTCCAATTCGTTAAGCGCTTTGACTTGGACTGATTCCTTTTTGGGTAGTTTTGATGAATTCTACAATGGCCCCCCAGAGCCTGATCCACCGGTATGGTTTTCACGCAGCGCTCATCGTTGTGTCGACGACTGTTATCTTTTTGGGAATGGTGGTTGTAGGGCACTTTGATACACCCAGACATGCACACCCGGAACCAATTTTATTCCAGTCTGGTTTTACCGCGGATGTTGAACCAGAATTGGCCGCCTACCTTCGGCTGAACAGGCCCGATGTTTCGGTATTAAACGACTCGCTGAATAGAATTTCAGACAATTGGCATCCGGGTTCAGCGACGATGATGAT
>CALDEW010000398.1 GCA_937942355.1 uncultured Pirellulaceae bacterium
GGTGTCCGCCCTTCTTCTTTTGAATTCTCCAACCCATCCCGTACCAGAATCCTGGTCGGCCATCGGGTAACTTCGGGTCCTCGACCATCTTTTGGATAATCCGCGGCGCTAAAATAGCTGGCTTTCTCCGCCCATCGACATGATTTACGAATTTGACAATATCGGTAGGGGACGCGATCCACGCGCCCGCAGCTCCCCAACCCTCGTGATGCCGGGCCGCGTATGGAAAGGGCCCTGGTGGCTCCCCGTCAAACACCGACCGACGAAGTGCTGCGTCTTCCAAATCGTAGTAGGTTACCTCGCCGGGGCGGCGCTGAGATTTACGAGTCTTCCCCAACTCCATTTTTGTGATGCCGATCGGCTGAAGTATCTTCTCCCTGACATGGTGCTCGTAAGGCGTGTCGGTGATTTTTTGGATCACCTCTCCAAGTAACGCGTACCCATAGTTGGAGTATTTATGATTCTCACCTGGAGGATTGAGCAACGGTTGGGTCTGCATGTAACCGGAAACATATTTAAAGGCCGGAGGATGAGGCGTTCCAAATAACTGGCTGATTTCGCGCGATACTGGAGGCTGCATGGGCGATGAAATAATTCCTGACGCGTTGTAAACGGCCTGCCCGCTGTTGTGCCTTAGTAAGTCGGAGATTGTGATATCAAAAATTTCTGGGTTTTTGACGCGGCCAACGGGGACCGGGAAATCGTCAAGTATTTCATAGACCTTGTCATTTAGTCGCAGTTTATTTCGTTGGACCAGTCTCAGCGTCGCAACGGCGGTGAATGGTTTCGATAAGCTGGCGATGCGAAATAGGGAGTCTTGATCCACCCGTTTTTTTGATTCGACGTCTGCGAAACCGAACCCTTTGGCGTAGACGAGTTTCCCATCGCGCGAAATCGCCAAGGAGCCTCCTGGGATCTCGTATTTTTCCAAAAGCCCTTCCATCAGCCGGTCGAACTCTGCCATCGAAGGATCAGACTGAGCCGAAGCGGTGCAAGAAGCAATTCCTACCAACAGCACCGCGCAAAATATTAAAAGTGGTCGTGGCATGGCGTTTAAGATCCTGTTCATTGCGTGGGCTGATTTCGCGGAGTTGCGGTTTCCGAGCCAAAATACAGTTGCGCTGTTGGGACTGAAATGGATGGTTGTCAAATTCGGTAAAAAGCGTTAGTTTTTGGCTAAATCATATCACGTTGCAGGAACTCCATGCCAAATTTTCCCAAACCGACCGAACTGCCCGACGACCAGCGCATCGTAATCACGGGGCTAGGACTTACCTCTCCCAACGGAAACAGCTTGGACGAATTCCGCGACAGTCTTCTAAACGGACGCAGCGGCATCAGCGACTATGAAATTCGCTACTTCGGGAAAACGGTCGCTGGCGTTTGCGATTTTGATGTTAAACGTCACCAATCACGCAGAGACGCCCGGCGAGGAACCCGTGCCGGAAGTGTTGGGATCTACTGTGCACGGGAAGCGATTGCGGATGCGGGCATTGATTGGGAAAACACCGACAGCAGTCGCGTTGGAGTTTACATCGGCATCACCGAACACGGCAACGTCGAAACGGAATCCGAGATCTACGAAATCAGTAAATTCGAGTACGACACCAGCGTTTGGACACACCATCACAATCCCCGCACCGTCGCCAATAATCCCGCTGGTGAAATCGCCCTTAACATGAGCATCACCGGTCCGCACTATACGATTGGAGCGGCGTGTGCGGCTGGCAATGCGGGGCTGATCCAAGGGCTGCAAATGCTTCGATTGGGCGAATGTGATTTGGCGCTCGCTGGCGGTGTTTCCGAAAGTATCCACACCTTTGGCATTTTTGCGGGCTTCAACAGTCAAGGCGCATTAGCAACCCACGAAGACCCGACCAAGGCATCTCGTCCGTTCGACATCAATCGAAACGGCATCGTCGTGGCCGAGGGTGGATGCATCTATACGCTGGAGCGGCTGTCTGATGCCAAGGCCCGGAGCGCGAAAATTTACGGCGAGATTGTCGGTTACGCAATGAATACCGATGCCACTGATTTTGTGCTACCCAACCCGACGCGGCAGGCCCAATGTATCCGGATGGCGCTTGATCGGGCTCATATTACGCCCGCAGAAGTCAACATCGTCAGCACTCACGCCACAGGCACTGGAATGGGCGACATTTTGGAATGCGAAGCCGTTAGAGACGTGTTTGGCGAATGTAAAAATACTCATATAAATAATACAAAAAGCTTCATTGGCCATACGATGGGAGCCGCTGGTGCGATAGAATTAGCCGGCAACTTGAAGGCGTTCGAAGACGGTATCGTTCATCCTTCAATCAATGTGGATGACCTAGATCCCGAGTGTGCGATCGACGGTTTAGTCCTCAATGAAGCGAAAGAGATTGGTACCGTAGACTATATTTTTAACAACTCGTTCGGGATGTTGGGAATCAATTCAGCTGTCGTTATCAAACGAACCCAGTAACCCCCCCAGCCACCGACCACAAAGAGAGATCCGTTAGACGGAGTTTAGACATGTCCCCTGCAGAAATCAGAACCGCGATCATCGACATTCTTGAAGACATTGCTCCGGATGAAGATTTGTCAAACCTTGATGACCAGCAGTCGTTCCGCGACCAAATGGAGCTGGACAGCATGGACTTCTTGGACATCGTAATGGAATTGCGAAAGCGCTATCGCGTGCAGGTCCCAGAAGAGGATTACACGAACCTCGATTCGATGGCCAGCACCGTAACTTACCTGACGCCGAAGATGGTAGCGGTTGCTTAGTCCTTCCGTCGGTGGCCAGTGCAAAGCTACGTCTTAATTTTGAGGTAGTGGACGAGGCCACGAGTCCGGAAGCTCCGTTAAACTCTGGGACTCGTGGCCTCATTCACTACCAATTTCTAGTTAGAATTAAGCACCATTGGCCGCCGCAAAGTGGCGCGAGAAAATCTGTCGGTGGCACGATGCCCCGCTTCAAATTGTTGTGATCTTTTCAGCGGCGATTTTTCGACGCACACTTGGAAAATAAATGTACGACACGATCATCATCGGCGCTGGCATGTCGGGCCTCGCAGCGGGGATCCGTCTGGCTCATTATGACCAGAAAGTCTGCATTCTTGAAAAGCACTACACCATCGGCGGGCTTAATTCGTTCTATCGCATGAACGGTCGGGACTACGATGTCGGCTTGCACGCGGTGACGAACTTCACCGAAAAGGGAGCCAAGAAAGGTCCTTTGGCCAGGATTCTAAGGCAACTGCGTTTCAAGTGGGATGATTTTGCGCTGGCACCACAAAAAGGATCGCGCGTCGTTTTTCCAAAAACCAGTTTGCGTTTTGACAACGATCTGGAATTGCTGCGCAGCGAAGTCAAACGCGAGTTCCCAGGACAGGTCGACAACTTCGAGGCGCTGCTGGCAAAAATCGTCGACTATGACGATCTTGATCAAGCCGCTTTTGAAACTTCCGGTCGCGCGGTGCTGGACGAAACCATCTCCGAACCGCTGCTGATCGAGATGCTGTTGTGCCCTTTGATGTGGTACGGCAACGCCGAATGCCACGATATGGCCTGGGGGCAGTTCTGCATCAT
>CALDEW010000399.1 GCA_937942355.1 uncultured Pirellulaceae bacterium
GTGCCGGTGGAGGTTGTCAGTCAACAAACTGTTGAGCCAGCAGAAGAGCGGGAACTGGAGCCAACACCAAAGCCAAATCAAACCGGAGCTGAATCGGTTGAAGTTTCTCCCGCTGAAGCGGAAGTTGACCCGTTCAAGGAACTGGGGCTGCGTGACGACGTCTACAAAGCGATCAAAGGTTTTGGCTACGAGAAACCGACGGCGATTCAGAAGGAGACCGTCTCGGTGATCCTTGAAGGTCGCGATGTGATTGGGCAGGCCGAAACCGGATCAGGAAAAACAGCCGCTTTCGCTTGGCCGTTGCTGTCTCAGATCGACCTGAAAAAGAAGGCTCCTCAGATACTCGTGTTGGCACCCACCCGCGAATTGGCGCTCCAGGTCACCGCTGCATTTGAAAAGTATGGGCGGTCAATGAAGGGCCTCAAATGCGTCACCGTCTATGGTGGGCAAAGCTACGAAACACAATTCCGCGCCCTAGATCGAGGCGTCCATGTGGTCGTGGGAACGCCCGGTCGCATCATGGATCACATCAATCGTAAAACGTTGAAGCTGGACCAAGTCAAAACGTTCGTGTTGGACGAAGCTGATGAAATGTTGCGGATGGGTTTCATTGACGATGTCGAATGGGTGATGGAACGGTTGCCGGAAGTTCGCCAAACATTATCGTTCTCTGCAACGATGCCAGCTCCGATTCGCAACATCGCCAAGAAGTACTTGGATGATCCGGCGCACATCACGATCAAAAGCAAAACGCGCACCGCGGATTCGATCGACCAGTCGTTTGTCGTTGTGAACTTTCGGGAAAAACTAAACACGCTTTGCCGACTACTGGAGACCGAAGAAACCGATGGCGTCATTGTTTTCGTGAAGACTCGACAGACCACCAATGTCGTGGCGGAACAATTGATCCAGCGCGGTTTCGACACCGCCGCTCTCAACGGTGACATCGCTCAGAACCAGCGCGAACGCACCGTCAATCGTTTGAAGGCCGGCAAGATTGACATCGTCGTCGCGACCGATGTTGCAGCGCGGGGCTTGGATGTGAAACGCGTCAGCCACGTGATCAACTATGATTTCCCACACGACACCGAAACCTATGTGCACCGCATCGGGCGTACCGGTCGCGCGGGCCGCGATGGTAAGGCCGTGTTGTTTGTTGAACCCAAGGAAAAACGCAAGTTGGGTTGGTTGGAGAAGGACACAAAACAAAAGATCGCGTCGTTTAAGTCGCGTTCGATAGACGAGATCAACGAAATTCGCGTCGGGAAATTTAAAGAGAAAGTGCTCGAAGCTGCCAACGACAAACAGATGGACTTCTTCCGAGGCCTTGTTAAAAGCTTGATCGAGGAGAACCCTCATTCGATTGAAACTTTCGCCGCCGCCCTTGCCGTGATGGCTCAAGGCACGACGCCGCTGTTGTTGACTGATGCCCCGGCTGGAAAAAAGGATCGCAAGCGTTTAACCGACGCTGAGAGTGCGACCTTCCGCGTTGAGGTCGGTCGCAGCCATGGTGCAGGGCCCGGAAACATCGTTGGTGCAATCGCCAACGAAGCCGGTTTGCAAAACGGACAGATCGGGAAGATCAAGATGTTTGATCGTCACTCCTTCATCGACTTGCCGGCGAGCTTAGGCGAAGATATTTTGGACGTGCTTCGTAACGTTCACGTCAGCGGCCAGCGTCTGCAGATCGCTCGATCCGAGCGCAGTCATTCTGGTGGCGGAGACCGAAGTCATCGTCGCCGCTCAAACAACGGTAGCACTGATTTCAATAAACGGAATCAAAAACCATACCGCGGTCGTAAGTCGATCAGTCGATCCGAAGGTTTTGGGGGCGGCAAAGGGAAGCCAAGTTCGATGTCGACCAAGACGCGTGCTCCGAAATCCGATAGTTCGGCCGAAGCAAAGTCCTTCGACAAACCGGTTCGTAAGGCAAAGCCGGGAAAAGGCAAGCCGGTTAAGAAGTACATCAAGGTACGAGCCAAGAAGTAGTACCACAAACGGTTTACTCGTAAGTGCAGAGGTAAGCCGTTTGCACTTCAACCTGCAGATGGAAAGTTGCATCGGCGGCGACGGTGAAATCAGCACCGGCGTTGTAGTCGGTGTAGGTCTCTTCGCCGGGTAGCTTTACCTTGAGGCACCCGCTAACGACGGTCATGACTTCTTTTTTGCTGGTCGAAAATTCGTATTCGCCGACGTCCATCACACCAACGGTGGCAGGTAAGGTGGCGGTTTGGAATGCGATTGATTTGACTTTGCCGTCGAAGTATTCGTTGACTTTCATGGGTAGCGTTGCTTCGTGAAGGTGTTGGGGATAAATTAAGCATTGAACGGATTGTTCAACGCGCCAACAGTGTACTCAAATTTTGTGCGCTTAAAACTGCTTTTTCCCCACACCTACTAATCACATGACTAAATCTGAACCCATCATCAGCGTCAGCGGCCTGCGCGGCATCATCGGCGAAAGCCTCGACCCAATTCTGGCGATCAAATATACGACTTCTTTCGTCAGTACGCTGACGACCGAAGGCCCGATCGTCGTCACGCGCGACGGCCGCGCAACCGGTTCGATGTTAGCCCAAGCCATTTGTAGTGGGCTATCTGCGATGGGACGAGACGTTATTTACGCTGACGTGGCGGCGACACCAACGACGGGGGTTTTGGTACTGGAACATAAGGCTGCCGGCGGTATTCAAATCTCAGCCAGCCACAATCCAGCGCCTTACAATGGCATCAAATTGTTTGGTGGCCACGGCCGCGTTGTGGATGCAGAAACGGGGCAGAAGGTAATCGACGTCTATCGCGATTATGAATTCCCGGCCGTGCCTCACGACAAAATCGGAGCGATCACAAACCTCGAAGATACGTGGTCGAAGCATATTGAGAAGGTGCTGGCAACGGTTAACGCAGATGCGATCCGCGCGAAGAACTATAAGGTTGTATTGGACAGCCACCACGGTGCCGGCAGCGTGGTTGGTAAGCGATTGCTTGAAGCGCTGAACTGCCAGTTGGAGTGTTTAGGCGATGTGCCAGACGGGATGTTCGAACACCCCCCCGAACCCACCGAGGCGAATCTTCAATCCACCGTGAAACGCGCGATCGAGTTTGGAGCCGACGCGGTATTCTGCCAGGATCCTGATGCGGATCGCTTGGCTGTGATCAATGAATCCGGCGAATACATCGGTGAAGAGTACACGTTGGCGATCACGATGAATCACGCTCTCAAAACACGCAAAGGCAATGTGGTCATTAATTGTTCTTCCAGTCGCATGTCGGATGACATTTGTAAGTCTAATGGTTCGACGCTTCATTTGAGTGCAGTCGGCGAAGCGAACGTCACATCGAAAATGATCGAGCTGGACGCGGTGTACGGAGGGGAGGGCAACGGTGGCCCGATTGATCCCCAAGTCGGCTATGTCCGCGACAGCTTCGTCGCGATGGCCCAGGTGTTGGATGCAATGGCGGCCAATGATAAAACGATTACCGAGCTGGTTGCTGAGATCCCCTCGTACGATATTTGCAAGACAAAGGTTGCGATTGATCGGGCTTCGATCCCTGCATTGTACGAAGCGTTGGCGGCAAAGTATCCCGATGCCAAGGCTGATCGTATGGACGGGTTGAGGTTGGATTGGGATAACAAGTGGATTCTGGTTCGTCCTAGCAACACCGAACCCATCGTTCGAGCGATCGCCGAAGCGTCAACGATGGTTGAGGCTAAGGAGTTATGCGACGCGGCGGCAGAGATAGCGGGGACTTTGTAACCGGCCGTAGTTTTGGTTTTTAGTCGAACCACTTTTGCGATGTGGTGGACTGGATGGGGCTAAGAGCCCAATTTGCGGACTAATGGCAAATTGCCGATGAGTGTTTGGGTTAATTGAAACGTTGAAATATTCCAAAGCGGTACAATTGTACCGCACTCCAAAACGCTTTAGGACAACGCGGCCTCTGTAGAAAAAGTAGGCCGTACCAAGCCGATAGGCGCAGTTACGGCTTAGCCACTGAGTAAGTCTCTGAATCGTCTATCCCAAGATCCGCAATGCGCGCGATGCCGGATCAGCGCCTGTCGGCTCGGTCCGGCCTACGATGCCGGCGCTACTTCCGGCTCTCGTCCCCAGTGCTTAGGATCGCCATGAAGGCCTTTTGAGGAATGTCGACGCTGCCGACTGACTTCATGCGTTTCTTTCCCTCTTTCTGCTTGGCCCAAAGCTTTCGTTTGCGGGAGATGTCACCGCCGTAGCACTTAGCCGTCACGTTCTTGCGGAGCGCTTTGACCGTTTCGCGGGCGATGATGCGCGAACCGATCGCCGCTTGGACGGCCACTTCGAACATGTGCCGGTCGATCTCTTCTTTGAGCTTCTTGCACACCGCTCGGCCGCGTCTGTCTGCGTCCGCCTTATGACAAATGATGCTCAGCGCGTCCACTTTCTTACCATTGACCAAGATATCCAGTCGCGCCAAATCAGCCGCGAAGTATCCGACCAAGTCGTAGTCCATCGTCCCGTAGCCGCGCGTGATGCTTTTCAAACGGTCATGCATGTCGTAGATCACTTCGGCCAGCGGCAGGTCATATGTCAGCATAATCCGCGACGCCGAAAGGTATTCGGTGCTTTGCTGAATGCCACGCCGCTCTTGGCAAAGCTTGATCACCGCTCCGACGTATTCTTCAGGCTGGATCAAATTCACACGAACAATCGGCTGTCGGAACTCTTCGATCTCACCCGGATCAGGAACATCCTGCGGACGGTGAACGTGAAGTGTTTCTCCGCGTTTGGTCAGAATCTCATAGGTGACGTTGGGAGCCGTTTGCACCAGATCAACGTCCGATTCCTGTTCCAA
>CALDEW010000400.1 GCA_937942355.1 uncultured Pirellulaceae bacterium
TGGTCAAGCGCGTCATGCCAAAGCTAATGGCGTGGTTGCTTGGCCGAGGGGCGGTGATAGGATCAAAAATTTGCTTGTCATCGGTTGCTGAGCGCAGAAGCTCAACCAATTTTACGTCGTCACCAGCGGTGATCGCGTCGAGAAGAGCGCGTTCGTTTCGCTTCTATAGATCCCGGTGACTTCAAAAGTTGGTTTACTGAAAGTTTTCTTTCACCCAAGCGTAGTCGACGCCCATGACCGCTGCGATGTACACGTTGGGATCGTTATAGTCGCGACGTTTGATGTCGCACTGATAGCCAAATTCGACCAAAAGATTTTCTGCTTTTTCGGTCGGCAGTTTTCGGCGGACTTGTTTAAGAAACGTCACAAAATCCTCGGTCCGAAGTGCCTCATGAAAACTCTCAAAACGCCGCAGCATGTGCCCCTGGTTGTTTTTTAGAATCAGTTGTCTGCAAAAACTGGCGATCACTTCCATCTCCAACATCGATGCGCACACGCCGGTCATCACCAGCGCGCGATCACGGTCTTGCATCTGCAATCGGTTCTTGAATGCTTGAGCCAACCGTGCGAAAATCACGATCTCTCTTGTGGGGTCGATAAACATCGTTGCTAAAGCGGCCTGCTTACGTGCTTGCGATCGGGAAGAATGGCATTAATATACCACCATGGACCAATCTTTGCGGCAAGAATTCAGTTGGCTGTTCTCTGAAGAAGGGAAATCACTTGTTTTGCAGGTGGAAGCGGGCTTTCGTGATGGCAGCAATGCGCTCACCATTAATAAACAACTGCGAAAGAAAACAACGCCCGTAAGAGCCGCCATCGTGATCGAGCAAGCGCTGCTGCGGATGCGCGGACTGAAGAAATTTGCCTGTGCCGACCAGATGTTCTTCACGCGCCGCGGGCTCGAACAATCCACCTCGTTGCAGATCGCACGCTATAAAGCCACCCATTTTTGCGCACTAAAAAATGTTGCCGACATTTGTTGCGGCGTTGGTGGCGATCTGATCGCGCTTGCCGCACGTGCCGTCTCGGGCATTAACACCGTCGGTATTGATTCCGACGAACTGACCGCCGCGATTGCTGGCCACAACCTCTCGGGCGTCGGTCTTTTCAATGCTTCGGTTCGTCACCAGACTTTTGAAGAAACAGATCTGGCCGAATTTGATGGAATTCACATCGATCCAGACCGTCGGACAAAATCCAGAACCGTGCGTGGAGACTTTTTCCAGCCTAAACTTTCCGAGGTCTACGCAGCGCTGTCCGGCGATCAAACGGTAGCCATCAAAGTCGCGCCAGCGACGCCCGCCCATGATTCAATGCCCGACGCGGTTCAGCGCGAATGGATTGGCGATAACCGGGAATGCAAACAGCAAGTTCTTTGGAGCGGACCTAAAATATCAAAGCCGCGCCAAATAACAGCCACGATCGTCGCCAACTCAGGGAAGGTGTTCACTTATTCGGCGAATGCAAAACGAGTGGAAGCGGACCGGATGACCTCGGCACCGGCGATGGGCGAGTCCATTTTCGAACCCCACGCGGTCGTGTTGGCGTCGGGCCTGATGTCGTCGTTGGCTGAAGACGTGGGACTCCAGCCGGTTTCAGGTTTTGCCGATTACCTGACGGGGGCGCTGATTCAAAAAACGCCGTTGCTCAGCGAGTACAAAATCGCAGAGATGCTGAAGCTCGATCTCAAGCACATTTCTGCCGCTCTGCGTAAATACAAGGTCGGCGAAATCATCGTCAAAAAACGCGGTGTCGAACAAGAGGTCTACAACCAAATCAGCCGGTTGAAAGTGGCAGGCGAAAATCGCGCGACGGTGATCGCGACCCGCCACCTTCGCCGCCGAGTTGCTTTTATCACAAACGTCGAGCCGCGTAATTAGAGCCGATGATGTAGCTTGTATTGAAATTCCGATCTGCGGCGGCAAAAAGTTTGACCTACCTACGGCGGCACTTTAGAATCTCAAATATGCAAGAATACGTTAACTTTTTCCATAAGGTGCGTTATGCTTCGTAGTCTGATAACTATGACCAAGCCAGTTGGAACTTTTACAGTCTCCGGATTGGCAATTGCAGTTTTTTTCTGTGGTTTTGCTGGTGTTGCGTCGGCGGAAGTTCCTCTCGTCGACGAAAACGGAGTTGTCGTTGGAGTGCAGGACATTATTGGGGACGTAAACGAAGATTGCACGGTGAACTTCTTGGATATCGGGCCTTTTGTCCAGTGCCTGAGAACTGGGGACTATCACCCTCAAGCGGATCTTGATTTCAGCGGTGCCGTTGATTTCGGGGACATCCTGCCATTTCTTCTCGTATTGACTGGATAGCTAGGACAACCAACTGTACGGATCGGCTGCATTGGAAATTCGGGCGAAACAAAATCGCCCTGTCTTGCCCTGCTCCAACGTTCCAAGACGATCTTTGATGCCCAAAGCAATCGCGCCGTTAATCGTTCCCATTTTAAGAATCGATTCTGGAGAAAGTTGGGCGAACCTCGCGCGGATCTCTTCCAGCTCGCTTAACAAATTCAAATCAGGGTTGGACGCCCGTGAGTCGGTGCCGACCGCCAAATTGATTCCGCGGTCCATGATTTCATCCATGGGATAGTCGTCATGCCGAAAATAATGATGCGTACGCGGGCAGAAGACGATGGACATCTTCTGTTTCATGGAACCGATAAAGTCCAGTTCATTGGGTTGGAGGTAATTGCCGTGAATGACCAAGGCGCGTTGGGCGCGCGACAGCGTTTGCAGGATGTTGAGAATCGAATCCTCGGTGGCGTACATTTCTGGTTTCCATACGCCAAACTGTTTGAGCATCTCGAGAAACGGGCCAGTTCGGTGTTCTACAAATTCGCGTTCGGCGGTCGTTTCGGCCAAATGCATTGCGACTGCGGCATTGGTGCTTTGGGCAGCACTGACTAAACGCTCCAACAAAGCGGGGGGAACCGAATAGGGAGCGTGTGGACTGATCGCGTCTGTGATGCCATTTTCATTCAAGGTTTTTTTATTGCCTGCTAGTTCAGCCAACTTTCTGTCGTAGTCGTTTGGGTCTGCCCCTAACATTTCTTGAAAGACTGTCACCAAACAATCACCCGCTTTGGCGTACTGCGCCTCTGTCAGCGGCATCGTCGCGATTTCACCCACGGCGATCACGCCATGATCGCGGCATTGCCTGAGACCGGATTCAATGGCGGCAGTTTTATTTTCCACCGTTTGGTTCTGGTCACGCCGGCACGCGACGACTTCTGAAATCCACTGGGTGAACTCCATGCCGGGGTGACCAATCGGTTCTTTGAGATCGCTGAACTCGAGATGCGTATGCGCGTTGATCAGTCCAGGCAAAATAGCGTGACCCGCGAAATCCTCTACGGTGTCGCACTTGGGAATTCGGTTCTGCGTTCCCACATAGACGATGATGCCGTCGGCGTTTGTTACCACGGCGGCATCCGCGATGGGAGGCCCGGCAACAGGAAGTACCCACGGAGCGCGATAGGCCTTCGGTTTACTTGTCATGTTTGTTTTCGCCCGGGATGTAGCGGCGGCGACCTTTCCGCGATGTGAGATAAGCCTGAGCGATTTCGTCTGCTTCGGCGCGGTCGCGCTGATCGTAGTCCCAAAACTCTTGGATGACGGATTCGACTTCGGCTGATTCGCTACCGTTGTCGCCAATCGCCGCGCGTTTTTCTGAGAGACGCTGCTTCAATTGCACAACGGTGTCCGCATACGAAGGATCATCAATGACGTTGTTCAATTCCTGCGGATCTTTGGCCAGATCATAGAGCTCCCAACCTGGTGGCGTGCGCGGTTTTCCTCGGTCGCGGAAATCCATTCCGTAGTAGTACGTCAGCTTGAACTTTTTACTGCGGATGCCCAGGTGAGCGGGAACGTCATGGTGAGCGATGTGCATCCAGTATCGGTAATAGGCTTCTTGTTTCCAACCGTCAGGTTCGGTGCCCGTTTCACACAATGTTCGAAAGGAACTTCCTTGAACTTCCGCTGGCGTTTC
>CALDEW010000401.1 GCA_937942355.1 uncultured Pirellulaceae bacterium
TAGAAGTGTTTTCTGAAAAAACATATCCTTCGTGAATCGTTAAATTCACCTATTGAGCCTGAGATCTTAGCGCCTGAATCAGCACCGTTGCGTGCATTGTGGGGCCATCAACTTGGGAATCCCTCGCAAATGCTTTAGAAAGATGAAGAAAACTACATCAACCGTTTAAAGTTCGATGCTTAGCGCGGAGTGCTTTATAACTTGAATCTCAGATTAATTGCCCATAGTATGACAGGTGATTGTTACCATGTGCCGACCGCCACATTGATACACTTACCTCGTAACTCACTTACTCGATTGATTGGATTAACATGAAGAAAACACTACTCTCAATTTTTGGAATCACAGCCCTGCTGATCTTTTCCACAGCGAATGCAAACGGACAAACAGATATCTTCACTGATACTTTTGACGCAGCCCCGACCAATGGCGCTACACGTGTTTTTAACCCTGATAACAGCGCGAATGGGGGCACCTTCCCTAACAGTTCAAACGACGTTTTTGGAATTGTTGATCGTAACGTTAACTTCTCCTTCGGTGACGATTCGTTGTCAATATTTCCTGCCGACACTTTCGGCATTATTCCCGAGGCGAAAACAGATTTCTTTTTGGGCTTCCAAGATACAGTAAATGGTGACAATGCTGGTGGTAGTGTCAGCCTAACTTGGACGGCATCTACTGCTGGCATGACAGGACTAACCTTATCGTTTGAAATCGCAGCGATGGGAGATTTCGAGGCTGCAGACCTCCTGGAGATTACTGCATCATTTGATGGTGGTGCGGCCGAGACACTTTTTAGTAGCGCCGCAAATGTAGATATCACCTCTACCTATACACTGGAAGGCGGGGCGACCGTAGACCTCGATGACCCGTTCGCAATTGACGGGCAAATCATCATCAATGAGTTTCAAACTTTGAGTTTTCCAATTACTGGAACCGGTTCGAGCCTAACGCTAACGTTGAACTACACCGGTGACGGCGGTAGTGAAGTAGTTGCGATTGACAATTTATCAGTTACCGCTGGTGGTGGCGGCGTAGACCCCGTGCTCAAGGGCGATGTCAACTTGGACGGAATGGTCACCTTTTTGGATATCAATCCATTCATCTTAGTTCTATCCTCAAACGGAGATCAAGCCGAAGCCGATTGTAACTGCGATGGCGAAGTCAACTTCCTTGACATCCAAGCATTCATCGACATCTTGTCTGGTGCTTAACAGCTGCCTTTCTGGGAGATGTAAATCACGGCGAAGCTATTCGTCTAGACGATACTCGTCTAGGCGATTTTTTTTAGATATCCCTTCCATCACTACGGCATTTCAGCAAAATGACATGTGCTTACCCACACATTGAAGATTTGCCTCGCATCTCCTTCCTTCATTGATTGGTTTGACGTGATGAAAACGTTCTTGAAACTTCTTAAAATAACGGCGCTGCTGATCTTCTCCACAGTAGATACAAGCGGACAGACCGTTATCTTCATCGACACTTTTGACGTTCCTCCAACCAATGGCGCTACACGCCTGCTGAGCATCAACAACAGCGCAACCAACGGTCAATTCCCTGGCTGTCCATCGGACGTGTTTGGAATCGTCGACCGCAATGTCAACTCGGATTTTGCTGACGACTCCGCTATCAACGATGACACCTTCGGATTGGTCTCGTCTGAAAAAACGGATCTGTTTTTAGGTTTCGCCGATACTGACAACCCCGACAACCCTAGCGGAGACGTGAGCGTAACTTGGACCGTTGCTACGATTGGCCAGACGGGTCTTAGATTGTCATTTGATGCGGCAGCTATCGGCGATTTCGAAGACACTGACATTCTAACGTTTACTGCTTCATTTGACGGCGGACCTGAAGAGACGCTGTTCACCAGCACGTTCATCGACACGCCCGATGGCGATACATTCACTTATACACTGGAGGACGGTTCCCTTGCGATCCCGGCGTTTAGCAATTCTACGAACATCCAAGACCCTTTCGTTATCGACGGACAAACGGTGATCAACGAGTTTCAGTCCTTCGTTTTTCCGATCTCTGGATCCGGTTCGCAACTGACGCTCACGCTTAACTACAACACCAACGGCGGACCAGAACCTTTGGCCATCGACAACGTGGCGGTGACAGTTGATGGTGGCGGCGGCGCGCTCAAGGGCGATGTTAACTTGGACGGCAGCGTTACGTTTTTGGATATCAACCCCTTCATCGTGCTTCTGGCCGCAAACGGGTTTCAAGCCGAAGCGGATTGTGATTGCGATGGAGACCTTGATTTCTTGGACATCCAACCATTTATTAATATCTTGGCCGGTCAATAATACAGCACACGTTTAGGAGTTATCCATCGTGGCGATATAATCATTTAAGAAATGCGCTGTTGCCGCATCATGATTCATCACGTAGTGCAAACTGCCAGTCTGCACTACGTCTTTTTGCATCAAATGAACACTCGCCGGTTGTAAATGATCCATTCGGTCATCAACAGGATGAGGCTACCGACTAATAGCCAAGGCCAAAACTCTTTGCGCTGCGGCACCTGCGATGCGACGCGTTTGAGGTTGGAGTAACCGAGGTTTAGATCCTCACGTACGACAAGGTTACTCTCATTGGCATCCATCAAGTTCACCGCGATGCGTTGGTCGACTTCGCCGCCTTGAGGATTGGAAACCTCATAAACGCCTGATCGCTGCGTCTTGGAAAACAGAAACGACCGGTTCTCCTGCGGCTTTAATTCGGTGACCGCTCCATCGGGACCGCGGACGTTGATCTTCTCAAATGGCACCGAAGGTTTGATGGTCATCAGGTCCCCTGGTTGAACACTTGCCCCAGCCGCAAACGTCGAAAGACCGCTCAAGCTGTCGACTACGTTTTGCATGAAGATCGGAAAACTGAGCTTCTTGGGCCAATCGGAATTGATGTTCGTTTCCCCATTTTCATCGGTTTCAACAATTGAAAAACCCATCACAAGATCCAGATAGCTCTCCCTCGGACCCAACATCGCAATCGAACCTGATGTTGATTCGATCAAAGACAAACTGCCCTGAGGCCCTTCGACATCCCGGCTGTTGATGATCGTCAACCCACCAATCTTGACCGACGCCATTATCGGATGCGAACCGTCGTAATCCAAAACGGGCGTCGGCGAGTGAACCGCGCTGCGATTCCAACGATCCCCCGG
>CALDEW010000402.1 GCA_937942355.1 uncultured Pirellulaceae bacterium
ACAGGTCGTCGATCACGAGTACGATGAACTTGTGCGGTGCAAACAGCAGCGCATTTCGACCTTATTGGATCACTACGGGGCCACCAACCAAGCGGAATTTTTCGCCGTCAGTTGTGAGACGTTCTTCGAACAGCCTCGAAAACTCAAACTCAAACACGAACAACTGTTTGATCTTCTGTCGATCTATTTCCGGGTGGACCCTCGGCGATGGCAGAAGAATTAGTATTTCATCGCGACTTAATCTGCGGATGAAGATATTCACGTAGAGCAGGTTTTTTCTGCCGCAGAGCGTCACCTCGAAAACTGAGCCGCGTTAGCGTACGAGAGCCGTGTTCCAACTTAGATTTAGGGTTGAATGTAGTGGATGAGGCAACGAGTCCTGCCCCTCCTTTACCCTTCGATTTAGCGTTTAGTGAATCGTTGAATGCAGCCGCAGGATTCGTGGCCTCATCCACTACCCTAAACTACTGCGATAGCGCCTTCTTCCCCGCCAACGTTGTCCGGCGAGTCAAATTGTCTTGGATGAATGTTCCGCGTGGATCAAAGACACGTACGTTCAACTCCACATCATCGGGGTGGTCTTCCAGAGTATATTCTTTGGCTAGGAAACTGGCTTCCTTGCTGGCCGACAGCGCTCCGCGCGATCGGCTCTGGATGAACGCCAGCCACATCCGATCAGGGCCAATGCCCAATGTTGAATCGGTGGCGTTGGCTTGGAAATCGCTGGGAGTTAGCGGAGACAGATGCAGCGTGAAAAGCGTGAACGCCAAGAACACACATGCGATCCAAATTGACAAAACTGATTGACCAATGATTTCGACCAAAGGGTCAAAGTTTAGTCTGCGGCTGGACGTGATATCGGTCAAAGAGCGCAGCACGATGAAGCTGACCACAAACAAGATCCAAACGGCCAAGAAATCGACCAGATCCTTATACCCCATGCTGTTCTGGAGCATCGTTGCGAGGCCTTCGTAGTAGGCTGACGCGATAAGCCCCGCCAAAATCATGTTCACCAGCGTTAAGAGATTGTTCCAAATCCCAAACCACCACGTACTGGCGATGACAGCAAAGAAGGTCAGGATAATAAGTAGAGATACCATAGGGTTTTCAATAACAACAAAACTGTTTAAACGTACAATCCCTTTTCACCAACACACTATTTCAACGACAACACGCGCTGCAGCTCTTCCACGGAGGTGATACCCTGAGCGATCAGCAACGCGCCCTCCTGACGCATCGAAACCTGGCGACTCTTCTGGGCGAGTGCCTTGAACTTGTCGGGGGTTGGCTTTTTCATCATCACGGCGCGCATCTTATCGTTGATTTCCAGCAGCTCGAAAATTCCAGTCAACCCGTTGTAGCCAATACCGCCACACTCTTCGCACGGTTCGATTTCGTTCTCTTCTTCGTCAACCATTCCTTCACGATAAACGAAGGGTCGATGGAATTCCGCGATGCGACCCTCCGGCAAACCCAACTTCTGCAACAACTTGGGATGCGGTTGATACGCGACCATGCACTTCTGGCAAAGCTTACGTAACCGCCTCATGCAGACGACCGCCGTCAGTAGATTGGTGAACTTTTCCAAATCGGGTTTCAACGCCATCACTCTCAACAATGCATCGACGCAATTGCGACCGGGTCCTCGCACAAAAATCGGCATGTCATGTTCGGTAGAGATCCCCATCATGTCATTGAGCGACTTCCCGTCAGGAATATGATTGAATCCTAGTACGTTCGGCTCTTTCAACAGTAATTGAGGAAGCGGCGTCATCGCCGTTTCACCTTTGCCTCGATCGAATGTGATCGATTTAAAATTGATGACCTCTTGTTCGACCATCTCCTCGTCTTCGATCACATAAAAGTCGCGCGTCAAACGATCGCAAGCGCTGAGCACGCCTCGCCAGGCCGATGTGTAGCCTTCACCCGGTTTCGCTGACACCAACAGCATGTGCGAATCGTCACGACGAAGGATCTCCTTCAACTGCGCCTCCATGCTCGACCGCATCCCGAGTTCTTCAACTGTTTCGAGCAGATCTTTCTTCCAACTCACGTAAACCGCGACGCGTTCACCTGTTTTGACACCTTGAGAAACGACGCGGATCTTCTGCTTGGCCTTCTGATACTCGGTCGCGAAACTTCCCGTCTGCCGAGCCCGGCGTTCGCGGTAGTCCATTCCCGCCAGTTGCTTCAACGTCGCCAGCAGATAGTCGCCCGCTTCGCGGTCCATCGGGGCTCCGGCATGCCATAGCCCGTCAATTTGATACCGCACCGTGACCTGCGATGCGGTGTAATCAAGCACCGTGACCTCAGAGCGTTTCACAATCGATTCGGCGATCAAAACCGACACGGTAAAGTAACCAGGCGACGGCTTCACCATTTTCAGATTGGCATTCCGCGCCTCGTCGTCTTCACCCGCGGGAGTGAAAACTACTGGTGGCCGATCGTATTCTTCATCGAAGGACATAAAGTTGAGCTGTTTAAAATAGATCTGATAATGGAAAGAGAATTTGAATGTTGTCGCTACGACGGCGCCTCAGGCCGCTACTTCTTCAGCGTCGACTGGGCTTCTGCCAGCGATGTCACACCCAGCAAGACCAACTGGTAGGCACCTGACTTCATTGATTTCTTCGCTTTTGATTCCGTCGCGACCTTGTCAATCGCAGCCACCTTCGGCGTTTTCTTGAGCGCTTCGCGGACGGCATCATTCACTTTGATCATCTCAAAAATTGCAATCCGTCCAATGTACCCCAGCCCACGACAGGTTTCACACTTCGGGAACTCGATCTCTCTGCCTTTTTCATCCACGCGCTGCTCAGGAGGAGGCAAACGCCAGTGTTGATGGATCGTTTTCTGAGTCTTAGGGTCACCCCCTAACGCCTTGATGGTTTTGGGCGGAACAGCCACTTCTTGTTTGCAGTCATCACACAACCGACGAAGCAGCCGCTGACAGGTAACATACTTGACCGCTCGGCGAAAGTTATCTCGATTACCAGCCTTGGAATAAACACGCAGTAACGCTTCAGCTGCAGAATTCGAGTTGATCTGCAACCACGCGCCGCGATCTTGAGTCAGCACTTGCTCGCAGAGCATATCTAACACGTCGCTGTTGGGAATCTCAGGCAGTGCGATCGAATCCGGTTGAGCCAACAATGCCGCTTTGAGCGCAGGCGCGGCTAAGTCATTAGTTTCATATTCTTTAGGAGTGACGTTCTCAATCGCCGTCTCCATCTCGTCCGAGGCAATCAAACCGATGATATCGCGTGTGAGCCGATCAGCAGAAACCAGAACTCCCTGCCAGGTCGACGTAAGCCCATGCTTGGAAGGTGCAGATACAATCACGATACCCGTGGAATTGAGGCATGCGATGAACTTGTCGGCCATGCTGGAAAACATTCCCAATTGCTTCAAGTTCAGCAAATCCTTGGTTTCGCGCACAAACTTCAGGCGGACTTTTTCGCCCGTTTTGACACCCTGAGATCGGACAAGGACTTCCGCTTTACCCAATTCAGATTTGAAACTAAACGCACCTTTTTGCTTCGCGCGGCGTTCCTCCGGATTCAATCCCGCCATGCTCTTGAGGCTGACCAATAACGCGTCTCCTGAAGGGCGATCCATCGGGGCCGTCGCGTGCCATGTTCCATCAACAAACATTTTTGCAACGGCTTGCGTCTGCGTGTAGTCAATCTGGATAATATCAGCGCGTTTGGACTTCCCGTCGAACAGCATCTCTTTGAACGGCACAAAGCCAGGCGACTGCCGCGCCTTAATCAGCGCACTTTTCCTCAACACATCGGTATCACCAGCGGGTGAAAAGTTGAGCTCGACGCCCTCATCCTGAGCCAAGACCTCCCCATCGGAATCTTGATAGCCTTTTCCAGAGACACGCTGCCGCAGTCCTTGATTGACGCTCAACTGATTCTTGCGAACAAACATGTAGCAAATCAGCGGCACCAAAGAAGCCAACAACAGCAACGGATACCCGACCCAGAATATCGGAATTGAAATCGCGGCGAAAAACCCAGCCAGCCCCAACCCGACGTTCATCAAATTCCAAAACTGAGGCACGATGCTGGTGCCGTCGGCTAACTTGACCGCGTCTTGATTGATCCAATCCGAGTTGCGAACCCAAAACACGAACGTCAGCACCACCAATGCCAGTTTCCACCACGACAGATAGGCGTCACCACCGTTGACGGCCGCGATCACTGGGGACAAAGAGGAAAACTCAGTAACCGGCCGCGCCACAGCGACATCAGCCGTTGCCAACAAAGCGACCAAGGCGCTCGCTGAAGAAACAGCCAGCGCGCGAATCGTAAGCAAATTGAACCGCAGGCAAGAAAATCGACGATCCATTAAATAATTCCAGGGCTTGAAACATTGATTCCTTTGAGACGCATCTTCAGTTCATCCTTATTAGGAGCCACTGCAAACGCCGTCGGACGGTCGATCAATTCGTCATCGATCAACTGCTTCAGGCTCTTGGTGAAATCTTGCATGCCTTCTTCTTCACCGATGCGAATCGCGTCAGGCAGGTTGTGATCCTTCTCTTCCAAAATCAATTTGCGAACCGTTGGATTGAAGGTCATGATCTCACAAGTCGGCACACGACCGACGTCGGGTTTGATCGACTTCAGTAGCTTCTGAGCAATGATTGCCTTCATATTCATTCCGATCGCACTACGAATCGCGCCGTGCAGTTCTTCGGGGAATAGGTCCAAAATACGACCAATCGTTGACGCGGCAGACGATGCGTGAATCGTTCCAAACACCAAGTGACCTGTCTCGGCAGCGTGAATCGCCGTCATGAAAGTCTCTTCGTCACGAAGCTCACCAACGAGAATGATGTCCGGATCCTCACGAACCGCATGCTTCATTCCGATTTCGAAATCCTGCACGTCGATGCCGATCTCGCGTTGGTTGATCAAACACTTATCGTCGGTGAAAACAAATTCGATCGGATCTTCCAGCGTCAGGATGTGTTTGTAGTAATTTTGGTTGATGTAATTCAACATCGACGCGATCGTCGTCGACTTACCTGAACCAGTCACACCGGCTAATAGAATCATTCCTTGATCAAAGTGACACAGCGTTTCGACCTTGGGCGGCAAGTACAGCCCTCCAAAGTTCGGAATGTGATTGTTCACACGACGCGCGACCAACCCAATCTTGCCCAACTGCTGCAGCATGTTGACACGAAAACGCCAATCGGTGCCATCGACGTTGACCACGTACGCGAAGTCAGCACCGCCTTCCTCATCAAAGATCTTTCGATTCCGCTCGTTCATCATCGGAAACAGCAACCGCGCCATTTCTTCCACCTCGATCGGCGGACGATTGAGCGGTTTCAAAGTTCCGTTGACGCGCACGATCGGTGGCTTGCCAACTTTGAGGTGAAGGTCACTACCTTGCAACTTCACAATCGCGCGGAATAGTTTATCGACTTCCTTTTCTTCGCGTTTTTGAGTAAACCGCGCCACCATCCGATCGACCGCTGCCTGATCGGTGGCTGCCTTTTCCGCAGATACTTTATCCGCGGCTGCCTGATCCATAGCTGCCTTTCCGTTGCCGTTGGCTGAGCCGTTGCTTTCGGTTTCCGATGGAGCTTCTTTTTTTGTTTTCGATGACATCTTATTTCAATCCTTTAGACCGCTGAAACGATTCCGCGAGGCGAACCGATCGACGCAGC
>CALDEW010000403.1 GCA_937942355.1 uncultured Pirellulaceae bacterium
GTCGGGAGCTTACACTCCCAACGACTTAGCTCATGAGCCAGCGGCTCACGCGTGGATGAGGCCACGAATCCTGCGGCTGCGTTAAACGATCCACTATAAACAAGGGTAAAGTAGGGGCAGGACTCGTTGCCTCATCCACTACCTCCAATCCTAAATCTAAGTTGGCACGCTGCACTAGAAGCCTATGCCACATTAAATCAACAACCCGCCGGTGCCAAAACGGCTTGAATATATCACAGCCTCTCCTCAAAAAATCGTTATTTGCCGCAGCGAAAGCCGGCGACATGGTTCTCGAGCTCTCGTGATGCTTTTTCGCCACATCTAACCGTTCTATTCGGTAGCTGCAAAAGTTCTACGTCCTCCGGTTTTCTGTAACCTAAATTTTCCCCAATAACTCTGCGTCAGACGCTAACAACAGTGCATACCTACGCACTGTTGCGTTTGACCACAATCTGTTTGGGAGAAAATCGAGATGTATATTGCTTTAGGCTTGCTGGCTGGACTCTTGGTCTTTGCGTTGATTATGTCGTCTGCGATTGCCAAAATCTATAATCGTTTGGTGAAGATGAAAAACCAAACCGATAATGGGTTCAAGCAGATCAGCGTTCAACTTCAACGACGATATGACCTGATCCCTAATCTCGTTGAAGCCGTGCGCGGTTATATGGGGCATGAGAAGAACACGCTCCAAGCCGTCATCGAAGCTCGCAATGGAGCGGCGGCGAAGCTTAATGACGCCGCTGCCAAACCTGGCGATGCGGCATCGATGGCTTCTCTGGCAAGCGCTGATGGTATGCTGACCGGTGCGCTGGGCCGTTTGTCTTTCGTGATGGAAGACTATCCAGAACTTAAAGCCAATGAGTCGGTTGCTGAACTGACCGAAGAATTAACCTCAACCGAAAACCGCATCGCGTTTGCTCGCCAAGCTTACAACGATTGGGCGACCGCCTTTAACATTGTACGGCAGTCCTTTCCTGCGGTCATGTTCGCAAGCACGCTGGGGTTCCGAGATGATTTCTCTCTGTTGGAATTTGAAGAGCAAAAGATTCAAGAGCCGCCGAAAGTTTCATTGGTCTAACAATAGGTTCTGACCACGAGCTAATTTCGTGTTTTCAACGTGTCTCTAACGAAGAGTATTCATGCGTCGTTTTGATCTTCACCAAGCATTGGCTGAGAAAAAGTCGCGCCGGTTAATTTTTGCGATGGTCGTGATGCAAGTGGCCACCGTTGTTCTGTGTTCGGCCTTTATCAGCCTAACTTTTGCCACGATCTATTTCTGCTGCTATCCCGAAACGGCGTTTCCCAATTTCGCGATCACCTATTTCTCAGCCGCGACTACAGCTGTTGGAGTGGCGTTTGCGATTTTCGCCGGTGGCTATATGAAGATGAGCGAACTTGATGGCGGTGGCCACAAGGTCGCTGAATCATTGCGTGGTCAATTGGTTGATGAATCCGATCCCCATTTGCGCAAAGAAAATCGGCGTTTGTTGAACGTTGTGCAGGAATTGGCTGTGGCGGCCAGCATCCCTGCCCCGCCGGTCTACGTGTTAACCTCTGAACCGGGAATCAATGCTTTGGCCGCCGGGCACTCGTCCGAAGACGCCGTGCTGGTTGTGACCGAAGGTGCGGTCAGGCATCTTTCACGTGACCAACTGCAAGGCATGATGGCTCATGAGGTTTCACATATTTTCAACGGTGACATCTCCCGCGACATGTGGTTGACCGCGGCGACACACGGAAACTATTTCCTGTTGGTGACCGCTCAGGAGATGGCACGCTACGAGCGATATGACATGATCTCGTTTGAGGCTTGGTTAGGATATATGTTGATGCCCTTTGGCTATCTTGGTGCTTGTTTGGCACGGTTCTTTACAGCTCGGGTGAAACATCAAAACGAATATTTGGCCGATGCAACGGCGGTGGAGCTGTCGCGCTATTCTCAGGGGCTTAGTGAAGCGCTCATGATGATCGGCGGGTATGAACACCAAGGTCGAATTAAACGCAAAGAAGCCATCCAAACCGGACATATGTTTTTGGTTGACAGCGGAACGGGATGGTTTGGACTTCACCCGCCGCTGAATGAGCGTATCGTTCGGTTGCGGCCAGATTGGGATGGTTACTACCTCTATGAGAGCAGCGATGAACTCGAGCACTACGGAGGGATTTACCGCGAGGTCACTGAATTGGTGGGACTGACGAAGAAAGCAACACGCCAAAAAGAGTTAAAAGATGTGGCCACGAACATCGCACCGATGATGGCTGCGGGATTGGAAACTGGTCCTGTTGGTCAGCGCTCTGGTGTGACCGCAGGAGGTACCGAAACGCTGCGAGGAGAAGGCTGCGATGAAGTGCCACGTTGGATGGCCCACGATCCCATCGGAGCCATCGAAATCGACGAAGTCTATCGCCAGCTGGTGGAAAGTCACAAGGGAGCAGCTTTGGCGCTGGCAACGGTGCGACTGGATCAGTTCAGTTCGGAGAAGCAAGCTGAATTAGTCAAAACGCTCAACCCGTTGGTGGCCGGTGCCGTTGGCAAGATATTACCAGCGGTCAGCAAGCTGGCGGATGATCAAAAACTTTGGCTCTTTGACCGAGCAATTGAAACGGTCGTTGATGCTCCCGATCTGATCAGGAGTTTGTTGATGGATTTCGTGCAACAAGTTTCGGTGCCGATCGACGAAGAGACGGATTTGTCGCGATGGGCGTGGCAGCGCATCGTTTCGCGCTCTATGAATCGAACAACCGCCCCTGTGGCTCAAGTGGGTGACCTACGTCCCTTGGCCCCGGAAGTCATGATTCTGCTTTCGACGGTGACGCACACCGATGCCGATGGCGAGGCGCTCAGCCAGTACAATTTCATGCGAGCGATCGCTCATACGGGTTTGAAACGGTCGGTGCTGGTGCCTCATGATCAGCTACAGGTTGCCGACGTCGAGGATGCGATGGAGCGACTGGCGTACCTATCGGCGCGTCAACGCAGAATCTTGATTGTGGCTTGCACTGCCAGTGTGCTGGCCAACCGCAGTACCAATCTTGAAGAGGCGTGGATGCTGAGGGCGATTTGCGAGGGATTTAATTTTCCGATGCCGGCCGTTTTACCGGGCCACGAATTTGCAGCAAACGCTTGATGTGAGTGATACAGCACGTCGTGGTACCGGTTGATCCCCTGAGGCATCAACTAAATTTCCAAAAGATGACCGCACTGTTTGCAGGTCCGCATCTCCACCGAATCGTTGAATCGCTCCGTGATCGCTTTGAGCTTCGTAACGATCTCTTTGGGCTCGTTAAGCTCAAAATACTCTTCGTAAATCTTAGCGTCGCAGTTCTCACAGAACCACACACAGCCATCTTTTTGACCGTGTTGCCGGCTGGTTTCGACCACGATTCCGATCGTGCCTGCCGGTCGTCGGGGCGAGTGCAGCGTTTGGGCCGGCAGCAGAAAAATATCGCCTTCGTTGATGACGACGTCAACGATTTTTTCATCTTGGACCGTTCTGAGCGTGATGGATCCCTCCACCTGGAAGAACAGTTCCTCGCCTTCATTGTAGTGAAAGTCACGCCGCGCGTTGGGACCACCCACCACCATGACAATCAGATCATCAGCGGTTTCGTAAACGCATTTGTTCCCAATGGGTGGCTTGAGCAGATCGCGATTGTCGTCGATCCAGGCTTTGATGTTGAAGGGTTGTTTGATCATTTTAAACTTCGAAGGATGCCGTATTGGGTTGGCTCCGAATAGCGGAACAGATAACCGTTTCATTCTAGCGGGCGCAGGGACAAATCCCAATCGGGAAAGAGAGGTCAAGCAAATTGAGTTGGTTTTACGGCACTTTCGCCATGGAAACGTTTACAACGGTTGTCCATTTTTTCTGAAAAAAATAGCAAAGAAAAACCGTTACCCCGGTCGGTAAAAATACACCTATCTTGCAATGTCATTCCAATTTCAGATGGTGTTTATGGTAACCGAAGATGATAAACCGAAACCATTGGCAAGGTTTTTCTTCACGACCGCACATCTGAAAATAAGTACTCTCTTGGGAGGTCTGTGATGTGTAATAGTAAATTGAGTCTGCCTGAGTCGTTTGACCATTTTATTGGCTTCCACCGGATTAGTGCTTCTTTGTTGTTGGTGCTGGTTTGGCCGTTTCTCGCGCAAAGTGTGCTTTTTATTCCGGCTGCGATCGCTCAAGACTTGACTAACGATGACCGCAGCGGGATCAGCAGAGGTCTTGAGAGGAAGCTCGAGCGGAAAATCATTCCGGCACTGCTCTCCAACGATCGAGAAGCTTTCCGTTTCGAGTTCTCGGAACTCATCGCGCGGGTTACGGATTCGACTGCTGAGAGTATCGAAGCAATCGGCAAACGTAACGGGATCGACTCGCTGCGTGTCGCTCTCTTTGATGCTTGGCAGGACACGATCTCGGCAGGACGGGTACCGGCAGACTTCCAATTTAAACTGCCGGTTTTGATGTATTTAACCGCCGGCCTGGAAGCATCAAACTCGAAACTGATGCAAGAGGTTGAACGTCATGAGCTAACCACGGCGAAGGCAATTGTGGAAGATTGGCGTCAGAGCCGGAGTTTCTTTTTCGATGTTGCGGGATTTAAAAGTCAGATAACCGAACTTAAGAAGATGGAGAAGTATCTTGGTGAAGCGTTAGCCTTCTATCGAAATTCTCCAAATGCAAAAAAGGAAGTCGGTGCGACGCGGGCGATGTATCTTGATGGCGACGATTGGTTTGTGCCAACGTCCCCAACGATATTCGGTTTAATTGAGGTTTACCATGTGCTGCTGGATGACGTTGCTGCTCATCTCAGAGCGTTAGAGACAGATGCGGAATTCAAACGCGCCATCAAGAAGTCACTTAAGACTGCCAGTAGCGATACGCTGTCTTATTTGCGGCGGTTAAAATTAGTCAACTGCATACTGGTTGCGTTGGAAGAATCCGGAGATCCTATGATTGCTCAGAGGGCCAGTGATTTCCGCAAAGTAGTCACTGACTATCGAGAAGTTCTGGCAGCGCAAGTCGTTCGCAGCACTCAGGATCAAACGATGGTCACTCGCAGACAAAAAACCAATAAAGTGCGCGGTACTCAGACTGTCAATCGACCACATTGAGTTCAGCGTGGTTTAAGACCAACCAGGCCAACCAGGCCAAACGGCAGACAGATCTTTATGCCTTCAGCTTCCGCATCGACAGCACCGCCAGCGGTACGAAAATGATCAGGGGCAACCAAGCAGCAAGCGCCGCCGGTTCCAGCAATCGGTAGGCGCCCAACCCCTGGCAGGCGGCGTCGACCAGAAAAACGCTGCCGACGATGAGGAATCCCAAACCGGCGGAGACAAAAATGTTGCGCTCGCTGTTGGAGACGATCATCGGTAAACCAAGCAGCAGTAGCGCGATGTCCAACACCGGCCGTAGAAGTCGCGCGTGGACGCTGACCTCTTCGCTCTGCCCAAACTTGCGTTTGGGCTGCTTCAGCGCCGCCATCATTTCCGAAGTCGGACGATATTGAGCCAACTTTTTTCCGAACGCGATCTGGTCGGCGTCCATTTTGACGGCTACGAAACATTGGTCTGCTCCCAGCCAAGGAAAATCCTTTGGCGAAAACACAAGCGGTTGTTCGTCGAACAGAATGGAATCGGTATTGGTCATCACCGGCGGAATCGTGACGCCCTCAAACAACACGCCTTCGGGATGGAATTCGCTTGCGGAAACCAGCGTGGCATGGTGGGCCGCGATGCGCGGCACGGAGGTGCTGATGGCCAGTGGCAGTTGGACGTTTGCTTCTGTGATCTTTTTTTCGCCTACAAAGAACTCCTTGCCACGAAACTTCATCCCCGTTCGCAGATCCTCGCGCGGGTTCATGGGGACCTTGCCACGGTCGTGCCAGTTCTGAGGCGTTCTTACCAAACGATCCTTAAATTGTGGAATCAATAATTCGCGGTTGGCGACCGTTAAAGCAACGATTACCAAACCAGCGAAAATAATCGAACGCAGCGCCCGCAGTTTCGTGATGCCGCCGGCTTCAATCGCTGTCAGTTCGCGGTTGCGCTGGAGCATGCTGATGGAAAAAATTCCTGCGACCAAGGCCAGCACGGGTGCCGTTTTGCCAAACATCTCGGCCACGCGCGGGCCATAGAAGTCCAGCATCAATTCACCCCAGCTCGATTCGGTGCTCAGCGCCGATAGTTCGTCCAGGTTACTGAATAGATGGATGACGATATATAGACCGGTAAAGCTGAGGAAGCACACGAGGAACGTGCGCAAGAAAAGGAACAGTAGATAACGGTCGAGGATGGTCATTTTGAAATTGAGTGAAACACTGAGGCGGCGGACTAGCTTGCGCTGCGTTAAGGTCTTAGTTTAAGGGTAGTGGATGAGACAACGAGTCCAGAACTGCCATTAAACGGCGCTGAAAAAATACAACGACATTTGACAGAAGTTCTGTCTAATAATAAGCCCGAATTCCCCGCCGGACTCGTTGCCTCATCCACTACCAGTCACCCTGCTTTTTGGTTGGGCCCCGAAAGAGGACTGGACCGGCTGCCGGCCCACGGCAAAAGCCAATTGAACGGTGTGACTATAGAAAAATCGCGATTTTATGGCTACGTTGATACGTCGACATGCCGATTTAGTTCTATAAAGGCAACGAAATACGGAAGAATTACCGAAGAATTGCCTTTATTGCTTTTGGTAGCGGTCTGTTGCCGACTTACGGTGCGGCCGAAGATGCCTAAAATAGACTTTTCTCAACGAAGAATCTTCAAGGAATTATTAACGATGGATAAACCAAAAATTGCCGCAACTGAGCCTAAGGCGGTCGAACTAGAAGAGGGCAAGAAGTACGCGTTTTGCACGTGTGGCCTTTCGGACACGCAGCCGTTTTGCAACGGAGCTCATAAGGGTACCGATTTTGTGCCGCACGTCTTCACCGCTGAGGAATCCAAGACGGCGCACCTGTGCCAGTGTAAGCAAACCAATAACACTCCCTTCTGCGACGGTTCCCATTCCAAACTCGGTAAGCCCAAAATAGGCTGAGCGTAATCCAAACACCGACCGTGCGTCGGTAACGAACTTTTATAGCGTGGGCTTCCAACCACCGTAAGAACTTCTTCGGTAGTGGATGAGGCCACGAATCCAGCCTCTGGTTTAAACGAAATTTTTTTTGAGTTTAATCGCAGTTCAGGACTCGTGGCCTCGTCCACTACGATTTTCTTCTGTCACGATTGAGCCGTTCTGTTGTCTGACCTGCCGCCAAAACAAACCCATCGTTTTTGGGTAGTCAAAACTGTCCTTTGGCTATCGGTGGTTGCAGCGGTACTGTTGTTTTTTGTCTTACCATTTTTGACAAACTATGCGATCCGTAACGGGTACCACTCCAAATCAATGTCCCGTTGGCTGGACGTGATACAGGGGCTGCAGACCTTTGCGATGCACACGTTTGTGTATCTCTGGATTACGTTTTTAGGCAGTTGCTTTGCCAGTTTTCTCAACGTCGTCGCGTGGCGCGTGCCCCGTGGGCGGAGCATTTTGGGTTCCAGCCATTGCCCGCACTGTGATGTTAAACTTTCCATGCGCGACAACGTTCCCATCTTCGGCTGGCTAATGAACGATGGTCGGTGCCGTAGCTGCGCCGCTCCCATTGCCATCCGTTACTTGATCGTGGAGTTGTTGCTGGGAGTGGCATTCTTATTGTTGTTCTTGGTCGAAGTTATTTGGGGAGGTCTTAATCTCCCGGTACGACCTGAAGTTACTCATACGGGCGTCGAGTTTTTGCTGTTCACTCCGAACTGGTTCTTGATTTTGACATTTGTGTATCACGCGACGTTGATGTGCGGATTGTTCACGATCGCTGTGATCGCATCCGAAGGCAAACGTATTCCGTTGCTGGTTATTTTCTTCGCTGCGATCTTTTTAGTCGCCTGCGCCTCAACCTGGCCGCATGTGGTTCAAGTGCCATGGACCGCAGGCATTAGCCCGGTCACTGATTGGCCGCCGGAATTATTCGGACGCACATCGCTGTACACGGTTTTGTTGGGAGCGGTCGCCGGAGTAGCGACCGGTTTGTTGGCATGGGCCGTCGACGCGGCCGGGCTTTCTCGTTTTCCGCGCCGTGGCGACGTGGTGACCGATCAATCAAACGCGAAACCGACTCATGGCGGTGCCGGCGGCGCGATTGTTGTGTCGATGGGACTGGTGGGATTGGGGCTTGGCTGGCAATCGGCGGTGTGGGTGTTGGTGCTGTGGATCCTGTGGAAGCCGATTCTCAGGCTATTATCGCCTGCTCGTTTGCTGCCGCTGGTTTCTAATGGATGTGCAGTGGCGATGTTTGCTACAATGGTGCATATTACATTCTGGTGTCTGCAGATGCCGGTAAAAATTTGGCTGAACGAGTAGTTGATGAACCAGAACGAAAAACAGAAAAAGAAAGTGTTTTCTCCAGAGAATCGGCCCCAAGTCTACTTGCTCAGCTCCGTTGATAATCGACCCCATTTGGCGGAGCAAATTGATGCGCTGCGTCCCACGATCAAAGAGCATGTCGACATCATTGGCGAAGACGAAGACTATTCGGACGACCTTTCAAGAACCGGAGCAGACTTTGTGATCGTTCTCGGCGGAGACGGTTCGATCCTGCGGGCCGCGAAACGATTGGGCAGTCATCAAATGCCGGTGCTGGGGGTCAATCTTGGGAGGCTTGGATTTCTGGCCGACGTTAAGACGGATCGACTGGGCGAAGCGCTGAAAGCGATCGCGCAAAATAAGTATCGCTTCGTCGATCATCTCATGATGAATGTCCAAGTTTTCCGCGATGGTGAAAAGATCGCCGAAAAGGTCGGACTCAACGAAGCCGCGATTCTGGGAGGCCCACCCTATGAGATTCAGAATATCGACCTCTTTGTTGACGGGCAGATGGCCACGACTTACAGCTGCGATGGGCTGATAATTAGTACGCCTGTCGGATCAACGGCTCATAATCTTTCTGCCGGCGGCCCCATTTTGCGAAAAGATCTGCAAGCATTTGTGATTTCTCCGATCAGTCCCCACACGCTGACAGTCCGTCCGGTGGTCGATACAGCGGACCGAGTTTATGAATTCGTAGTGCAAAAACCCAACGAATCGACCTCAATCGTGCTCGACGGGCAGACAATTACGAAGCTTTGTTCTACCGATCGGGTGCGAATCGTGCGTGACAAATCGGTGTTTCAATTGATCGAGGTTGTCGGCAATAATTACTACAGCACGCTCCGAGAGAAATTAGGCTGGGGCGGGCAGTTTAAAAAGAAGTAATCAAAGAAGTAACTACTCCTCAAACCCTTGCCAATTTGTACGGACGCACCATGACACGCTTGGAAGCGCAAAAATCTGCGATCATTCTCTGTGCCACTTTCATCACCTCAGTCGCGGCGATAGCGCTTGCCCAAGCCGTGCACGCAGCGCCACAAGAATCTGCAGCGCCACAAGAATCCGCAGCCGGCGACTCGATCAGTTCCGCCGTCGATCGGCTTGCTGCCAAAGCCAAATACGAATTCAAATACGGTTTGAAAGAGAAGCAAAAGCTGTTTTGGAAAGTCGAACACGTCACGACGACCAAGACGCAGATCGCTGGTACGACCGAAGAAGCCTCTGCGCGGGTGGAGACGCTCAGTTCGTGGAAGGTTTCAGATGTGAACCAATCCTCTGGCGATATGGTTTTCCAAAACACGATCACCGCGATCAAAGCTTGGAAGCGCGTCGGCGAAGAAGAGGCAACGCTCTACGACAGCCGCGAAAGTAAAAATGCGCCTGACGAATACATTGGAATCGCCAATAGTCTCGGTAAACCACGTTCACGGATCACGATCGCGCCCAATGGCAAATTGCTTGACCGGCAATCCGATTTTGTTTCGACCGACTTCTCAACCGGTGACATCACGGTCCCTTTGCCGACGAAGAAGGTTTCGGTGGGGTATCGCTGGAATGTACCGATGGAGTTTGAGTCGACCAATGAGTTTGGTGCTGCGGTGCGGTTAAAGGCTCGGAGGTGTTACCAGTTCGAGAAGGTGAAACAAGGCAACGGCTATGTTTCTTTTCGCACGGAAGTTTTAACACCGATCGAGAGCGAAAAGACCAGGTCCAAGATTCTTCAGAAGATGGTGCGCGGTTATATCGTCTGGAACTTCGAAAAGGGATTGCCAATTCAGAAACGAACGCAGTGGGACGAAAAAGTCCAAGGCTACGACGGGGCTGACAGTTTTTTGAAATACGTCGGTCGCATGTCAATCAAGCTGGTCGATTCCCGTGAGCATGAAGAGGCGGAGAAGGAACTGACGTACACGTCTTTAACGCCCCTGAAGATCGCTCCGATTAAGCTACGTCGTTCGAACGAGCGCCCCGAATTGCGGCGTTAATGAAACCTCTGCCCGCCCTTAATATTTCCGAAGCCCTTTCATTCCGCATTCTTTTTAAGCAACCCAACACTGCTCTCATAGATTTTCGCGCGGCGTTTTACGGATGTGTCCTCGGATTCGGACTGCTGGTTTTCCAGATCGCTCTTGAGGGCGATCGTGAAGGGGCACTTCAAAACGTCAAGGCGAAACTGAATGTAGTCCGCATGCTGGTCGTCCAAAACGCCCAGTAGAAAACTACCCATCTCGTCCGGGCTGGGAACGCCGATTTGGTTCTGTCGCCAAATTCCCCCCAGTGTATGTCTGCCTGAACTGCGACGGCTGTTGATGTCGGCCAAACGTTTCAACAAGGATTCATCATTCCGCAGCTGCAACTCAAGCTCGCTTGCCCGGCCGGCATCGAGCGTTTCCTCAATGTAGCAATCGAGTTCAGCGTCTGAAAATTCTTTTGACACCCGAGCGGCCTTTTCGTAGTTGGTGGGAAGTGGTTAATGAGAAGAGTCTACATCTTAACCCAGCGATGTTAAATAGCTCCGAGGCCGAGATTCTTTGGGAAACAGGTCCCGCCAATACCATCTGTTGTGTTGCAAGCCCAATGTCACTCACTTTCGTCCGGAGGACGATACAAGAACTGCAGGTGGCGTCAGCCGCCGAGCCGGCGCTGACTTCAGGAAGTCCCATCCGCAGACTCAAAACTCCCAGATTCCTATGTTGTCAGAGGAGTCTTCGAATCGAGAAACGTTTGAACGATTTGAACAATGTCATTTTCGCTGACCGCGCTGTCTGAACAAAGCGCGAACATGCGCGTCCGGCGAATGACGCCTTTCTCAAGGAAATCGGCGTTGAGTCGACATGTCACCGTTGTCTCGCCATCGGATTGAGCCAATTCCATTCGAATCAAATCTGTTGGATAAACGGCCAGTGCAAAATGGGTTCCCTCTGCCAACGTTGCCGTGATCAGCTGACAACCTTCGGCCGCGTCTTGCTTCTGCCACTTTAAATCGCCAACCAAAGGATCACCCACCGCAGCCCAATAGCCTACCGACTGAAGCTTCAACGTCGAAACGATGCTCGGGTCGGGCTGCGAATGCAGAAGATCCGTTTGCAGAGAATAAATCATCTCCAAGGCAAAGGAATCGGTCTCCCCGCCAACATCGTGAATCCGCCAGTATAGCTCGCGTTCAAATTCATCGGCGCTTGATTTATACTTGGCGATTAAATCATCCCCCCGCACGTAAAGATCGGCCAGCGTTTCTTCGTGGCTGGATGACTCAACAGAGAACAGTGACGCAGCGTCTCGGCCAACGGTAACCTTCGCGCCCACGCCTAAAGATCCGTTAGCGATCGTTAACTGCAATTCCTTGTCAGCCAACGTTGAAGAAGCGGAAGCGAGTTGCCCGTCGAGCTCCCAGGTTTGATTTGCATTCATGAGAACATTTTTGGAGAAGGAAGGGGAGAGATTGAACGGACTTTGATTTTAGCCTTCAACTTTCGACCGAGACAATATCATTGACAAAGATTTTATCCAGTGGCAGCAATGGATTCGCCGCTGGCTACGAAATCTTATTGCAGGCTTCACATTCGAGCACGCTGTTAGTCGTTTGTTAACTAAAGTATGCTACTAGGTGTCCCGTGCGGAGCAACTGTAGGCTTTTACAGAGGAATTGCCGCCTCAGACGGTTCTATGATCTAGGACCGCATAGAAGCACAGCGCGCATAAGGACGTTTGCTAAGACACAGATTTCCAACACTAATTTACCATTTGATGGCTTATGAAACTTTCGGAAACAGAAATAAAGCGCTTTGTCGAAGCCAGCCAAGTCGCTGCGAAACTCGGCGGCGAGAAACTGATGGAAATGATGGGGACGGCAAAGGTCAGCGAAAAAGCGCCCAAAGACCTCGTGACCGAAGCCGATCTTGCCTCGCAAGTGGCGATTGAGAACTACCTCTTGAGCCAGTTTCCCGACCATATCCTTGTCGGAGAAGAAGACACGGAGAAAAGTGGTGCGCTTGACGATGACAAATTCTGTTGGATCGTTGATCCACTCGACGGCACGATGAACTACGTGCATCAGCTGCGTTCGTTCAGCGTTTCGGTTGCATTGCGTTACCAAGGGGAACTGATCGTCGGCACCGTTTACGATCCGTGGCTGGACGAGTGTTTCTCTGCGGGCAAAGGCTTGGGGGCGACGCTTAACGGTGATCCAATCTCGACCAGCGGTTGCACCCAAACCAACGAAGCCTTGGTCGTGTGCAGCTTCTCCAGCAGCGTCGACCGAAATCATCCAGAAGTCGAACGATTCCTGCGCGTCTTGGGGAACACAGCCAGCATCCGCAGGCTGGGTTCGGCCGCACTAAATCTCTCCTATGTCGCTTGCGGCCGCACCGATGCGTATTGGGCGACGGGGCTGAAGTGTTGGGATATCGCGGCAGGTTTTCTGATTTTAGAAGAAGCCGGCGGTACGCTGAACTGCATCGAGGGCGGTGATACGATAGATTTCCTCAAACCCAAATTCAGCGCTGCAGCCAGCGGTGAACTAAGCCAAGCCCTGCGCGAGTATTTCGTTTTGTAATGTCACCAGAACTAAGAAGACAATGCTTGGATGAAGAAACGGATATCCATAAAATCAACTTCTCCATTTTGATCCATATCCGCGACGAAATCATATACGCCCGAGGTGAGCGCCAAAACAAATGGCGCGATGTCGCCAAAGTCGACGGTACAGTTCATGTTAAAATCCCCCGGGATCATTGGAGGACCGTTGGAGCATGCGTTGGGCGGCGAGGAACTAAATTCAGCAGTTCCAAACGACGGAAAAAGATCGATGTCCGGAAGCTGGAGGCCACCATTGGGAAGCAGAGTGAAGTCCAAGTTGGCGCTACCGTTTCCAACAATGTCGAAGTCGATCCGAGCAAGTAAGACAGCTCCATTATCGCCCACGCCCATCTGGAAGCCGGGGTCGAATAACGGCCCCAAAGTAGGCTGTACTCCATTTTCGACCACATTGACTAATATATAAGGCGCGCCGTGTCGCCCCCTTCGCCAATGGTCAGCTCAACGCCACCAAATCTCTTCCCACCAATAACGTCAAAGGTTGGGTTAAACACCTCTCCCCCGGTGAACCTAATCGCATCTGAATTACTATTGGAAACATCGACGGCGAGCACGTCAAAACCAAACAGACCGTCTGAGAAAACGTAAACCGAGCCAGTCATATCATCCGCGCCGGCAGATAAGGTGCTCATCGCGGCCTGCGAATCAAATGAGAAAAAGACATCCTGAGCGGCGACAAAAGATGGACTGGCCAACACGATTGCCGCAGCGATGAAAACGTTCTTGAACATGGCAACCGCCTATCAGGTTGAGTTGAGGTATTTCTCGCCGTGAAGTGTAGCTCTCGTCCCCAAGCCTTTCAAAATTGCGATTCTGAATAACAGTGGAAACGGCGCAGTTAAAATTCCTGTCCGAAGATCTAACTTTGGGATGTATCACTACGCTCGAAAATAGCTCTGTAGTTTCTCAATGGTCAGATACCGCGTGACCTCCTTCAGCCTTGAAGTCATGCCTTGAAACAGTTCAGGATTATAAACCCACAGAGGCACAGAGATCACAGAGTCTTAGCTCAACTTTCTCTCTGTGTCCTCTGTGCTCTCTGTGGTTCAGAAAATCCAAGCAACTAAAGCTGCTCGAAAATCAAAAGTAAGTCCCCTGCCCCCCAAAGCCTGTCAAATTTTTGCTTCTCACCCACCATTGGATCTTTCTCCTATACCCACTTCACCAGTACAGGCTTTGGCGGGTCGAGCTTCGTTGAGGCGAAGCGCGCTAATAAATTGAGGCCTTCCCAGATATTAGGGGCAGACGTCTGACAGCCAGCGGCGACTTATAAGTCGTCGTGGATGAGGCAACGAGTCCTGCATCTGCATTCAAAATGTCCTCAGTCCTGCGGCATCAAATTCCCCGCAGGACTCGTGGCCTCGTCCACTACCCCTAGCAGCCCGCACACCACCACTAACTCCGCCGCTCTACTCCCACGATCGACGTCGATCTTCACCTTGTCAGTAGTGCTGGGAAGATCGTTTGTTCGTAAAACCGGGCTCCCTACGCCCCTTCGCCGATTGCACATTTTACGCTCGCGCTCCATAATAGATTGCTTCATTTATTCGGCCCCGATTGAGGGCTTAGGAACTTTGGAGCGACGATGCAAGAAAAAATTCGGCACACCGCAATCACCTTCGACGACGTACTTTTGGAACCACGGTACAGTGAAATTGTGCCCTCTGACGTCGACGTTTCTACTCGGCTGACCAACCGAATTGATCTCAACGCGCCACTGCTCAGCAGTCCCATGGACACGGTAACCGAAAGCCGGATGGCCATCGCGCTGGCCAAAGTCGGTGGACTGGGCGTGATCCATAAGAACATGTCTGCCGAATCCCAGGCCGCCGAAGTCTATAAAGTAAAACGATCCGCCAACGGCATCATCCTCGACCCCGTCACGCTCCCCCCCGAAGCCACCGTCGGGCAAGCCAAAGAGATTATGGCCCAGCACAAAGTCTCCGGCGTGCCGATCGTGCTAGCAGACGGCAAGCTTGCTGGCATTCTGACTCGCCGCGACCTCAAGTTTCTCGAGACCACGGAAATCGCCGTCTCGGAGGTCATGACCAGCGACCCGTTGGTGACGGCCACGGGGAATGTAACGCTTGAGGAAGCTGAAAAGATTTTAACGGCTAAAAAGGTGGAGAAGCTTTTACTGATTGACGATGAAAGAAAACTAACGGGACTCATCACGATCAAAGACATCGATATGATGCGTCGCTTCCCCAACGCCAGCAAAGACGGTCAAGGGAGGCTGCGAGTCGGTGCGGCGATCGGAGTTCATGATTTAGATCGGGCCAAACTCCTGATCGAAAAAGATGTTGACGTCCTGATCGTCGATAGTGCTCACGGCCATTCCAAGAATGTCATTGACACCATCAAGACGATCAAAGCTCAGTGGGACATCGACGTCATTGCGGGCAACGTTGCGACGGCCGAAGGCTGTGAGGCGTTGATCGAAGCGGGTGCCAATGCCGTGAAAATCGGAATTGGTCCTGGTTCAATTTGTACGACACGTGTGGTCAGTGGAATTGGAGTTCCACAGGTCACGGCGATTTATGAATGTAATCAGGTCGCTCAAAAGCACGACATACCGGTGATTGCCGACGGAGGAATTCGTTATTCCGGCGACATCACCAAAGCGATCGCGGCCGGTGCAAGCTGTGTCATGATCGGAGGACTTTTTGCGGGGCTTGTTGAGAGCCCTGGAGAAATGATTTTGTACCAAGGTCGGACGTTTAAGTCATACCGAGGTATGGGCTCCTTGGGCGCGATGGCCAAAGGGTCCAGCGAACGTTATCGACAGGCAGGAGAAGGACCGGGCAAACTGGTTCCCGAAGGCGTGGAGGGACGCGTTCCGTTTAAGGGGGCGTTAAGCGATTTTGTGTTTCAGTTGGTTGGAGGTTTGCGAGCCGGCATGGGGTATTGCGGCACGCAAACAATTGATGAGCTGAGACGCGACGCGCGATTTATACAAGTATCAGCGGCGAGTGTTAGAGAAGGCCACCCTCATGATATTGCGATTACTCAAGAAGCACCCAATTACAGTACGGAATCTCCGTCGGGAGACGCCAACTAAGCTGACTTCAGATGGGGGCGTTGTACCCGAAAAGGCTTCGCGCGATGCGATGCAAACGGCTTTCAGAGTTGTGCTGTCAGGATTGATTTCTTTGGCACTGACGCAAGCGTTGTTCGGTCAAGATGGGTTCGTCCCACAAGACAGTTTGCCTGTTCCATCTGCCAACGCGAAAACGGTAAAGCTCTCCGACCTGCCTCCAGAAGTCGCGACCAAGATCAAGTCAGATCACTACGCTGCTCAAGGTCAGAACATTCAGCAAGCGTACCATCAGCAGCTGCAGGAGAACCACCAGCGCTCCGCGATCTCTGCCCAACGCGCTGTATTCGAACATGCGGCTCCCAATCGTCTTCAGGTCGGTGGGTTTTCACCGGTCGCCCGTCCAACACCCGCCGGTGACCAATCGAAAGTCACCCAGGCATCACACAATGCTGCCTTTCCTCGAACGGCGGCAAACAAACCCGACCGATACATCGATCAACCATCGGGCGCCGCGCCAAGTGCAGCATACTCAGCGCCTCAGCGTGAGGCCTATTCCACTCCGCCGAGCGACGCCTATTCGGCCGCGCCAAGTAGCAATTATTCGGCTCCACAAACATTCATGCCACCGGTTCACATTCCGCCGATGCAACCACAATATTCGTCGGGAATTCCTAGGCGTTCGACTAACGGTCGTCGGAACGCGGTACAGAACTTTGCACCTCAGGCAACCAGCAAAAGCACCGTCGCCAGTAGACCCCACCAACCTGTTCGCCGCGTGCAAAGAAACGATAATCCCGTCCAACCGCGCCGCGCCGCGGCCCAACCTGCGCCCAAAGAGAATACGCACGTATTTTTACAAGACCGTATCGCCAACGCGCTTTCTCGTCATTTTAAACGAGGCAGGAAATCGAAGGCTCCATCGTCTACCGAGCCGTTACCAATCGACGAATCTGTAGGCACTGAACCAGAATCCGTCTTGGAAACCGCCGCCCTTTCGCCACCGGTTTACCAATCTGATTCTCCCACGCCGGTCAACGAGCAATCAGAGATCGTCGTCGACGACTATCAGCCTGATTCGCACGTCGATGACACGATTGTGCGATCTGAAAAATTCGTCGACGACCAATCTTATTCAGAAATTCTGCAAGGTAACAAATACAGTTCTCGAATCAAAGGAAGCGATATTGATTCTGGCCCTCGTCCAGCAGACCATCGGATTGCCGCTAAAATAGATGCTCGCCGTCGTTCCATTGAACGGGCCATTCATCACGACAA